>NZ_JAEQCT010000039.1:0-75738 GCF_020738205.1 Microcoleus sp. PH2017_24_DOB_U_A | reverse complement strand
CACTACAAACAAATACCAAAGGTTCGTAGTGAGGACTTTAGTCCTTTAATTTCTGCGGACTGAAGTCCTCACTACAAACAAATACCAAAGGTTCGTAGTAAGGACTTTAGTCCTTGGATTGATGCGGACTGAAGTCCTCACTACTAACCAATCTGTGCGATCGCCCTACCGTTTCACCATATTGTGTTCCCACTTCCAAACACAGCTAGAAATCAAATTCGTGCAGACATGAGCTGTAATTGGTACTAACAAATTGCCAGTAGCTAAAACACTGTAACCCAGCAGGAAACCCACAGCCGTCGCCCAAACAGCATAAGGCCACTGATCCATTCCTCCCAAGTGCAGAATGCCGAAACAAAAACTCGATAAAACTAAACCGGTCACATTCAATCCCAAACCAGACAGCATCACGCCTCGAAATAGCAATTCTTCGCTAAGTCCGGGTAGCAGTCCCAGCCAAATTAAATCCGGCCAAAACAAAGGTTTGAGCACTACTTCCAAGTAAATGTCTGCACTCCGGCGATAACCGGGCCAGAGTTGATATACGATCGCACTACCGCCTGTAATTGCCAGTCCGATCGCCAATCCTTTGAACAAATCCATGACGATCAATTTCACGGGTAAAAGCGATACCGATCCAAATATCAACCACAATTTAGCTACCGCCAGCAACATAATTGCTGTCACGCCCATTGCTACTAAAACCTGAGTGCGCGTCAACGGTTCAATTTCGGGATTTTCGGGAAGTTTTTCTGGCACTTAATCAATTTTAGATTTTAGGTTTTAGATTTTAGATTTGTTGAGTTGAGTCAGACAAACACCGCAGGGAGGAGATGTCTGCACCCAAAGAAGCTGGACTAATGCCGGCTCGTAAAGCGACCAATACGCCGATCGCCTCTAAATATGAGTTTACCTGCAAAGCTTTGATTCCGAGTTTTTCTGGGGAAGCTTGCATCTGGGTTTTGTTGTCACCCACAGCAATAATTTGTACTGTCGATCGCCCGCTCAAACTCAGAATAGCACTACCGCCGCACGCTGTGGCCGGTATTACCACCGCATCGACTCGATCCGCCCACAAATCCTGGGATACCGAATCGAAATTTCGCCTGTTTGCATGGAAGTTCTCTCTTGTGGGGCGGGCATCTTGTCCGCCCAATACCTGTGGTAAGCAAGATGCCTGTCCCACACCAGGAGTGACAAATTGCGGTGCTTTGCTAAGCCCTGCAAGCACGCAAGGTAAGAAAGTATAACCGATTTCCTCCGCAGCCGATCGTGGCGAAAGATGTGGATCGAGGGGAAGTGGCGACAGGGCGGGGGCGTGGGCGCAGGGAATTTTAAATGTTCTGACAATGAGGTGACTGATGACTGCTTCCGCGCCTGCGAGGGGATCGACTCCTTTCCCGCGGCGGTAGTTTTCGAGGGCGACGCTACCTTCATCGTCGGGAAATCTGGCCACAACTGCGATCGCCTGGACTTTTGCTTGTGCGATCAATTTGTCGGCGGCGCGCAGTAAACTGTCGGGATTGCCGATCGTCCCCCAGGATGCCCCTGATTCTGAAATGCGTAATTCTACTTGCAGGGGGCGATCGGTCAAAATACAATCAGTTATGTTTAAACCCAATGTAGCTCTAGCAGCATCAACGGCTTGCAAGTGGCGCAATTGTAACTCAGGTTCGATCGCGCAGTCCATGATTAAGCCGATGCGATTTTGATGTACCGGTTGCAGGCCCCAGCATCCGGCTGCAAATTTGTCAAGGGCGTAACCTTCGACGTAAAGTGCATTAGGTATCGGCCAATAAAGTTGAGCACCGTTGAGGACGTTGGGGTGAGTAATTAGCGTATCAGAAATTTGGGCGATCGCCCTAGCAACGGGCAGCGCATCGCCTGCAAAGCCCCCAATCGAGGCTCCAACGCCTGTGGGGACTATCAAAACCACTGTTAAAGGGCGGGGCTTCACGCTGCTACGGGGGATGCTTCCACGAGCACGTAGCCTTCTACCAGAGCCTTTTGGCGATCGACATCCACGTCTGTAACGGCCCAGCGCAGGGGTTCGCCGTGTTTTTGCAGTTCAATTTCAATAGCTGAGTGCAGTTCTTCGGCCGTATCGCGGAGGTCTACTTCTGCGGAAATGAAATGGGTGGTCATGGGGCGATCCATAGTGGTTTTACCGCGATCGGTACTTGGGTACTTACGTAAATTTTAGCTTAGTCCTAGGATTTACCGAACTGGCGATCGTAAACAATGTCTTCTTTTTCAGTTTCTATCTTCAAGTGCGATCGGGGAAAAGAAACGCAAAGTAACACATAACCTTCAGCCTGAAGTTCCGGACTAACACCCATGCAATCAACCTGCTTAAGTTGACCCTCAACCACCTTAGCAGCGCAAGTAGTACAAACCCCCGAATTGCAAGAGTTGGGCAAATCAATCCCCGCGGCGATCGCAGTTTGCAGAATTGGTTGATCTTCGGGCACTTCTACGGTATAAGTGCTGCCTTGGTGGAGTAATTCAACAGTGTAAGTTTGAGACATATTTCAATTATTGGTTTTAATTCCCAATTGGAATCTACGGTAGATTTGCAAACAAAGCAGAAAACATTGTACCGCTGTTGGTGATTTGGTGCAAGTTGACAAAATTTATAGGAGTTACGCACGGGGGCCTAGAAACCGGGTTTTTTACAAAAATACTTGATTGCAGCCCTTAAATTCTGTAAAAACCCGGTTTCTTTGTAATGACACGCAATATATGTTCACTCACTTAATAACTAATTTCTGCCTTCAACCCAACAACTCATCAACCGCAACACTAAAACCCAGCAGCACTAACTGAGTGCTGATTACGTCACCGGAATTAAACGCTAACTTTTGAGTTTGAGTCATTATCAATATCCAGCAACTTTCTGGAAAAACAATCCAAACTTCCAGACAACCAGAATCCAAATACTCTTGTGCTTTCAAAAAAATCTCTTCCGCAATATCAGTAGGAGAAACAATTTCAGCAATTAACAGCGGACTTTGAGGAAAAGTAGGAACATCGCCATATTCAGCAACAAGTTCAGCAGTCAGATAAGCAACATCAGGGCGACGCACTCGCCTGTCAGTACGACAAGGAACTTCAGTATAAACTTCGCCCCCTTGTCCGCTAGATATCTTGTAACTTCTCCAAGAAAAATCTAGTCTAGATTGGATTCTACTGTGTTTTACTGTCATTCCATTTTTCTCCGATATTTGCCCGTCCACCCATTCCATATCGTCGGGGGGACTAGCGATGAAGTCTTCTAGAGAAACATTTTCTGATAAAACGGCTGTCATTACCATAGCCATTGACTCCCTTTTGCAGAATTCAATAATATTATAGCAATCTTTGGAAATGGGTAATGGGTAATGGGTAATTGGTAATGGGTAATTGGTAATTGGTAATTGGTAATTGGTAATTGGTAATTGGTAATTGGTAATTGAAACTCACCCAATGCCCAATGCCCCATGCCCAATGCCCCATGCCCAATGCCCCATGCCCAATGCCCCATGCCCAATTTAATCAATATTAATTTGATTAGGAGGTTTTGGTTGATTCCGATTATCATCCTTCAAAGTTTTGCGCCCCGACGACGCATAATCCTTGTACAAATCCACAAACATCTTAGTCAACTGCTGCAAAGAAAGCTGTTCACCATTAACTTGAGCTTTCATATAAGCTTTCAGAACTTCAATATAAGCCAAACCAAGAGCCAGCGTCAGAGTAGCCGCCGTTGCACCGGAGATAGCACCACCGACAATTGTACCCGCACCCGGAATCATTTTAATCAAATTAGTCACAATACTTCTACCAACAGCAGTCACCCCACCAGCACCGCTAATAGCAGACAGCATCGCCGAGATAAATCCCTTATCAAAGGGCATTCCAAAAATCACAGTAATATTAGCAATCATTGCCGTTTGCATCGTCATCAAAATTGGCGCATCAGCAAACGGCACAGGAGTTGCACCGATAATCGCAGAACCGGCAACATAGGCACTTAAATACTTAAATGCCATATCAGATTTGAGTCCAATATTGGCAATTTGTTCTTTAACAAAGGCTTTTTTCGCTACTTCCGGCAGCAGTTGAAAAGTTGCATCAACCAACTTATCTAAACCGTGAGACTTTACTGTATAATCCTCATCAATCTCTTCTGGTTCAGCCATGACTGGGATAATTTGACTGACTGGCAAATTCATGTGTTCCAGTTGCTTGAAAAACTCGCTCGGTTTTTTCGATGTAGTTTGAGTGAGCACTAAAATAACTGGTACATCCATGATTTCCATTTCTCTTAGCCAGCCTTCTTCCACGGATTCTATTCGATTTGCGCCGTGATTGATGCAGTACCAGATGACGTGTATGTGTTCTTTGGGGTGCAGAAGTCTTTGGTCTTCAATCAGTTTAGCAACGTTTAATTGAATAATTTTAATTTGTTCGGCGTTGAGTTCAAGTCCAGGAGTGTCGTAAACTGCGATCGGGCAATTCGGTTTAGTATATTGGCGGATACCGTGAGTGACGGGGCGGCCGACTCCGGTTTCTGCTAAGCGCTGGCGAAAAACTGCATTAATCAGGGTACTTTTACCGACACCGGTTTTGCCAATGACTAAAACATTGCACTGTCCCACATCATTTTCTGCGTCTTTGAAGGCATCGTAACTGTTGATTAAAAGCTCGTCTAAGGAAAAGTCGTTTGACATGGCGTTTTCTAGAATGGTGGGATATCGAATCTGGATTAAATAAACACCACCGAATAGAATTCGGGGCTATACAAACGAAGTCCGCCTACGCGGACTGAGGAGTCTCAAATATATTGTAGCAATTTAGTTTGATGTTTAAGCTAGCAGGCGATCGACCTCAATGCTAAAACCGATCAGAATTTGTTGAGTGCTAGCGGTATCACCCGCTCGAAATGTTAATATTTGATTTTGAGTCATCACAAATATTAAATGACTTTCTGGAAAAACTAACCAGACTTCCTGACAGCTAGATTCTAAATATTCCTGTGCTTTGAGAAAGACATCCTCAGCGATATCGGTGGGTGAAACTATTTCGGCAATTAAAGGAAAACTTTGGGGTAAAGTGGCAAGATTACCAAATTGTGCGACTAATTCGGGTGTGAGATAAGCGACATCGGGACGGCGAATGTTTTGGTTAGTGTGGCAAGGTGGTGAAATATAAAAATCACCATTTTCTTTGCTTAAATTTCTGTAATTTGACCAAGAACAACCCAGCGTTGATTGAATTTTACCATGCTTGAGCGTGGCTCCATTTTTCTCTACGATTTTACCATCCACCCATTCCATGTGATCGAGGGGATTAGCCATGAACTCTTCTAGAGTAAAATGCTTTTGTGCGACAGTAGCAGCGACCATAGTTATTTCCTCGCTTTTGCATATTCACTGATCCTATTATGACCGATCAGTACAGAGAAGGATATCTGATTCAATTATTCAATATTTTCAGGATTTTCAGACATATCGCACTCAGGCGGTAAAAAATCAGGATTAAGAACTTCTTCTTCAGTAAAGGGAGACTCTGGGGGAAATATTTGAATAGATAAACCTGTTTCATCTGCGGCTAATTCCCTAGCATCTTGATAAGATTCATTAAAAATCTCTTCAAAAAAACGATACAAACTCGGACTGGTTTTGAAGGTATCTCCGATGCGTTTACGATGTTCACGAATGGTGTACACCCAACTATTGGTTCGTTTTTCTGGCTGATATTTATACTTAAGTAAGTGCATTAAAAGTACCCTCAAATTGCTTTTTAAAGCATTCTTGTCGCTTCTCCCCATGCTTTCGAGTTCCTCTAGTAAGTTCTCTAAATCTATTTCAGAAAACTTACCCTCTTTTAATAAGTTGATTGTTGTCTGTAACCACAGATAAAAATCCTGTTCATAAAGGGATGTTATTGCAGTTGTCATTGATTGGATAGTTGTCATTTTGTTTGACTCCCTTTCTCTTCTCTAGACATAAGTCTAACATATTCGATAATTTATCGCTATGTGGGGTCAAGAAACCCGGTTTCTGTTATGATTAAGGCAGACTCACCTAGAGTTGACTAAGAAACCCGGTTTCTAACCTACTCAATACTTTGAATTAGTTTAATGTTATTTCTCAGCCATTCATTGACCAAAACTTGCACCTCAATCTTTTTATGCTCGGCAATTTTAGTCACAAATTCCTCGACATCTGGTTCGAGATAAATGGGATAATGAAAAGTAGCATCAGGATGGTAAAACTTGCCTTGTTCTGCTGGAGAAAAATCATACTCTGATTTCATAATTTCCTCTCTTGATAAGCTTGGGTTTCAGTAAAATTAGCTTTGCGGGCTGAAATGAGCCGAATTATGCAAGAAGTGCGATCGGTTTGTTCAAAGGTATGAACAACTACCCTTAAATTTCCTGTTTCATCTAAGCCTATGGTAATCCATCTATCTTCATCTTGACTGTGTTCTTCATCATAGATTGTTAATTGAGAACTATCGCGAAAAACAGTTGATGCCAAACGAAAATTTAATTGATGCTTGCGAATATTTTGCTTTTCTTTGGCTGGATTCCAATCAAAGTTATAATCCAAGGAAATCTATTATGGTAAATCAATGTGGAATCAAATTATAACATAAATTCGTAATTTATGTACTAAGGAGCTACTTGGACTTTTAGCATCTCCCAAGTTTCCCGTTCCATGTTCAACATATCCCCTACTTCTTGCAAAAGTTCATAACCATTTAAATCTATGGGAAGTTCTTCTTCAATGAGAATATCGCACAAAGTCTCTAACGCCAAATTCCACTCACCAGCCTGAATATCTGAAACCAAAAATTCTATTTGATTATCTGACAGTTGCAGTTTCACGATGTTAATGACTTCATTGAGTTTACTTTCCACAATTTTATAGTCAAACATTTGTTTTGCTCCTGACAATATTTCTAGGGATTTTTGGGTAGGTTAGTAGGGAAGGCTGTAATGATTCATCTCCCATCAGGTTCTACTATTACCCTAATACTAACACTATCTCTAGTTCCTTCAATATGCCATCTTACAGGCTTACCAGCAAAGAAGTTACTTAAACTTTTAGCAAAGACTTAAGATAAGTATAAACTCTGAAACAATAAATTCTCTTTGATTTTCTGACAATTAATGGCACTTTGGCAAGAAGCCTGATCTTACCATTATGGCGGGTAAAGACGAAGATTTTATCCCATAACCATTGTAAAATTAAGTTGGTATTGAGAACACAATGATGGCACATTAAATGAATTGACGGAGTAATTCTAGCTCTTTCTTTATTAAGCTGATATCATCAATTTTTGATATTCTCTCAATTTCTGATTGCATCTTATTCTTACCTTTTTTTATCCATTTTTGATATTTCGGATCGTCGAGCATTTTCTGATATTCCTGATATTCCTTAACTTCGTTTTCAAAATCCTTTAGAGCGTCATACGGTAATTTCTCCATATCCTCTGGATTAGATATTATTTTATACTTTTCATTCGCAAGGATGTCACGAATATCATCAGAAAGTTTATAAGTTACATTTACTGTATATGTTACAAAACATCCTTCTGTTTGATCGGAACTGTGAGACATGATTTCACCAATTTGGAATATCTTGTTTTCTGTGGAAAATAAGAGGCATAAAGAATTTTTAGGAACATCATTTTTCTCTTCATCTATAGTTTGAATCGAGCGGAACCAACCTGTATTCTCCCTACCATTAACGAGATTAGTTCCCTGGTCAATAATAGCAATATCATCAGTGACACCTAGTTTAAGGAATTTACCACCATTTTGTGGTGTGCTGGTTATCAGTGCTTGATCTTTACGAAAGTGTTTTTCATTATATTTTATTTCATACTCGATAATTTCTTGCTCCCACTCAGGCGATTCATCATATTTATTTTTTTTAAAATTAATCAATTGGTTTGTTAAATTTAAGTTGTGGATACTAATACATAATTCTCCCTCACATTCAAGACCTAGCCGAGTTAGATTAGATGACCCTATGATAGAAAAACCTATTTTTTCATGGTCTATAACTATTTCTTCATTGTCTCTAACACGACGGCCTAAAAAACAATAGGCTTTGATATGAAAGTTATTTGTGGGACATATAAAACGAACAGACTTAGTTTTAATCTTTGTTGATTCTTTGTCGATAAATTTCAATAAATTTTGAATATCACTAGGGTCATTAAAATTATCTTTTTTTCCGATCGCAATCACAACTTCCGTATTTTCATTTAAATAAGGGTGTAGAAGAATTTTTTTTACTTGCTCCACCCCATGATTAGTAACAAAAGCAGAAAATAGATAAATTTTATCCCAAGAGTATTCTTGACAATTCAATAAAAAATCTATTGTCGTTTCCAAGCTTTTTTGACGGTCTTCCAAAATTACAAATCTTTTAATAACACTCATTGTAAATACATCCAATTAATTAATAAAAAACTTTCAGGCAAGATGTAAACCACAATTTGATTATCTTCCCTAAAACTGCGCGATCGCACCTAATAAAGTTGACTAAAAACATAATCAGCCAACTCAATCAAAGCCGACTTCGACTCCGACGGCGGGAACCCCATCAAAGGCATAGCCGCAGACTGAGCCGACTTAGCTGATAATTCCCGCGATCGCCCTCTGCTGGTTGGATATTTGAAAGGTTACTCATGGGCTTAACAAGGGATAGAGAGGGAAGCACATTGAGAAATTATAACTGTTGCTGTTGAGCTTGAACCAATTTTTTGAATATTTGTGGCGAGTAATTCCTGTAGGGGCAATCCCCCCGTGGTTGCCCTGATCTTTCGGGCGGGCACGGGGGCACCGCCCCTACAGCAGGGACTAGAGTTTATGGGAGTTACGCACAGCAAAGAAACCGGGTTTTTCACTTAGTTAAAGGCTGGGCGTGCAGTATTTTAGTAAAAAAACCCGGTTTCTAATCACCCGTGTTTTAGTCATATTTTAGAAATGTTCCAGCAGATATTTCTCCTGTGCGTAAACCTTTCGCAGCGACTCCAGCCCGATCGCCCCCAACATCAATTTAACCACCCCAACCAACTCTCCCCACTCCAACAATTCAACAACAGAAACCGCCTCCCGAAATTTATCCCCATAGAAATCCACCCAAAAATCCGGCGCGTATCTCTCCTTCAGACTCGCCATCCGGCGCTTCCAATAACCAAAATCTAAACCCGACGGCGATTCCACTCCCACCACCGGCGGAAAGTCGGCATAACTCACAAACCGACTCATCCCTTGGGCGTGCACGTAGAGGATGTGCGCCCAGCACTCGAAGCGATATATTTGTTCTACCTTGATTTTCAGCAGCCGCGCGATCGCCTCTTTGGTAACAAACCGGCTCAATCTGTGTCTGGGGGTTGATTTTGGTCGAAAGCTTGCTAACATAGTTGATACATCCCACTTAATGGGAATTGTAAATGGTTGATAAATCCCACTTGATGGGATTTGAACTTTGATAGGCGATCGTCTTTAAGTTTTGCAGACGTTGGGGCGATCGCTTTTTACGATATAATTATAATATACTAAATCTAGTGGTCTGTCAATGGGTTTAATTAGATTGCGGGTTAGAGAATTTGCTGGTGAGAAAGGCTGGACGATCAAAGAGGTTTCTGACCGATCGGGAGTCAACTACAGCACCCTCAGCACCTATTCGCGTTCTCCAGGAATGGCAATGGTTGATTTTACTTGTCTGCTCAAGTTGGCACGTACTTTTGACGTGATGGTGGAAGATTTGGTTGAGGTTGTCAAAGAGTAGGTCGATCGCCTTTTGTAGTATAGTTATGTGACTGATATTAGTCAGGTTTCAATAGCTTATGGGCTTAATTAGATTGCGGGTTAAAGAATTTGCTGCTGAGAAAGGCTGGACGATCAAAGAGGTTTCAGAGCGATCGGGCGTAGTCTACAGTACGCTGAGAACTTATGCCCGATCGCCCGGATTAGCAACAATTGATGTGACAGCCTTGGACAAATTGGCGAGGACTTTTGACGTGATGGTCGAAGATTTGTATGAGATTGTCCAAGATTAGCCGATCGCCTTTTGGAATAAAAATATCTTATGATGGTACACCATCATTTGTCAAGTATGGGTTTAGTCAGACTAAAAGTCAGAGAATTCGCTGCTGAGAAAGGTTGGACGCTAAAAGAGGTTTCAGAGCGATCGGGAGTAATTTACAGTACCGTCAGACACTACGCCCGCTGTCCGGGAGTGTCAACTATTGATTTCATTTCCATACACAAATTGGCCCGCACCTTTGATGTGATGATTGAAGAGTTGGTGGAAATTGTGCAGGAATAAAAGGCATATTTACATTCAAACAAAGCGTCTGAATTACTCCAGACGCGATCGGACTTTAATCAACTCAATATTGCTCGACAGTTGCCAACATCTGATTCACAGACTCACCTTGTTGCAGGGCTTCCCAATCAGAAGTAATCGGTTGGAAAGAACAGTAGCACAGCACAATTCGCAAGTCACTATCAAAGGAAGAAAACTGGTGAACGCTAGTAACTATCCAATCTCCATTTTTCCCGTGAGTTGCTGCATTACCGGAGTCAGATAGATTGTCGTAGTCGCGGGTTCTGTCTCCAGGCTGGGGAAGAATTGGGTTTTCTTCCCAACTCCAGTTTTCCCACAGAATATCAGTTAAACCGCCCCTCGGCATAAGCTGGCGTTCTTCCCAACCGGGAGCACTCATGGTTTCGGCTTTATAGACAATCCAGATTTTTTTTGCCATCTTTCCTCCCTTTGCTTTAATCTTGGTAATCTTGCCATGTATCCTGAAACGAGGTTTGTTCTCCATCAAACACGCAGGCCACATCAGGAGGGCTGTTGCGGCTGACTCGGATTTCTTTTAACCGCCAGTTGTATTTTTCGCCCATCTTTTCACAGAGTTCGGGGTTTGTGACATAGTGGACGTTTTCTGGTTTTGGGTTCGGTAGGCGATCGCTCCTCACTTCACAATTCCCTTACAGTTTAAAAACTACAATGTTTTGCCCTGTATGCGATCGCTCCACTTCTGCACGCAGCAGCTATGTGTTCTTTGGGTTTTGACTGGCTGTTATTTTGGGTTGCTCAGCTTGATTGACGTATTCCTCCATAAATTCAAGCAAAACATCCCTCATATTTTTACCTTCCCTAGCGACGGCTGACTTAAATCGGTTCCGCAGATCGGGTGGCATTTCTACTCTAATAGCCACAGTCTTGTTTTCATCCATACAGGCTCAAGGCTTCACAACATATATATTTTGACATTTTATGAAGTTTGTCCAAAAACCAGCGTTTTGCATACAAGCGCATTAAAGCAACTATATGCTATACTGCATACTAATGCAATAGTGCAAACAACCTGAGTTGCTCTGGTGTCGGCGCGAATCTCGCGCGCGCCAGAGGATCGCGCGCGCCATGTACAAACTATCGATCGCCTAAAATAGATTAATTCAGGCAAAGTCAATCATAGTGAGCGAGAAGCCAGGAGCGATCGCAATGACATTAAGTACCGCAAAATGGACAATAGACCACTACCATCGGATGATCGAAACAGGTATTTTGGACGATCGCCAAGTTGAATTACTAAATGGAGTAATAGTCGAAATGGTACCGGAAGGAACGGCGCATACTTATTTTAGCGATCGCTTTGCCAATCAATTGCGAGTCGCATTATCCACCAGAGCACAAATCCGCGAAGCCAGACCAATTACTCTGCCAAATAACTCGGAACCAGAACCAGATATTGCCGTTGTCCAACCCCTAAACGATGTCTACCTACAGCATCACCCCTATCCAGAGAATATTTTTTGGCTAATTGAATATTCTGATTCTAGTTTGACTAAAGACTTAGAGGAAAAAAGCAAGATTTACGCAGCAGCAGGCATTCCAGAATATTGGGTTGTTAACTTGCGCGATCGACTATTAATCGTGTTCCGCTTCCCGGAAGGCGACTTTTACCAGCAGCGAAATACTTTTCAATCGGGAACCATTGAACCCCTGGCTTTTCCCGATCTTACTATCCATGTTTCTCAACTAATGAACAGGTAAATTATTGCCAAATGTCGTAAAATAAGGTTTCACTACGGCAATTTCTCTGGTAACGAAAGCCAAGCTTTGAGTTCTTCATCCAAAACATATTTATCGCTATTCGCGAGTGCAGCGATAACTTTTAACCGATTTTTAAGCTGTCTTAACTCTCGAATTTCTTCAATAGCAAGCGTTTTCCAATTAGCAGCCTTTTGTTCCACATCTTCCCGCGATTCTTTGATGTTATCCCAAAACCATTGTAGAATTAAGTTAACATCCAGAACTGAATCGTTGGGAATTATTCCGTATTTGGCGATCGCCCCAGCCCGCAACATCATTGAAGAAATCCTCACAGACTCCCCACTACCCGGTTTTTTCTGTTCCGCCGCTTCCGCTAGTCGATCGTAAATTGCGGTTGCTACTTCTGCCCAAGTGCGATCGAATAAACCCGCATTATTTTCACCTTTTCGAGCCTTCGCAGAGGAAACATCGGCTAACAAAAGCCAGTTAAAGTCTTGCGGTGCGGTGGTTTGAGCCGAAAATGTATTTTTGACCCAAGCCAGTACGGATTCAGGATTTTGTTCGAGGAGGCGATCAATATTTTCGGGGGAAATTGAGTCATAATCAAATAGGCGATCGGCATGAACTAGCAGTTTATATTTGCATTCACAATCTGACTGGCAATTTTTTTAGCAGTTCATTAACAATAATTTGAGCGATCGGACTGTTTTGAGAAAGAGTTTGCAAGCGTTTTAAAACATCAAGACTCATATCTAAATTTTCTTTGGCTGCATCAATCGATCTTAAAGAATCTGCCGCCGTGAGAGTAAGCTCATCATCCGGTATCTCAAGCATTTCTAGCAACAACGGAATTGCTTGTTGAGAGTCAGCATCGGAAATAATTTCGGCACAGCGCAATTGCCATTCTTGGGAACGATTACACCAACAAGATTTCAGTTCTTCCCAATCAGCAGGTGTAAGTTTTTGCACTTGTTCAATAGCATATATAACAGCATGATCTGACCAATTATCCGGCGAAAATTCTTGATTTAAATATTCATCTAGCTGTGCGAAACTCATCTGAGTAATATTGTGGAAGCTGGCATCGGAATCATAATTTTTACCAGTGCAGTGCTGTCCCCGCTCGCGATCGTCGTCGTGACTTCCGGGAGATTATCGCGGTGCGTCGCTATTGAATCGTTGTCAATAGCCAAAATAGTCACAGCGACGCACCCTACTTTAATTATAAAGCATTATATTATAGAGGCTGTGTAAGTCCCGATCGTCCAATTTGTTCCTATATTTACTAAAAAAATAGCGCCTGAGTTCCCCCAGACGCATACCATAAAATCTACAAATTGTCAACCCTAACTTAACCGTTTAAGGCTTCAGCACCGCCGGAAACTTCCAGAATTTCCTGGGTAATTGCCGCTTGCCGCGCCTTGTTATAAGTCAACGTCAAACTACGGATCAAATCGCTAGCATTCTCACTAGCATTATTCATCGCCGTCATCCGTGCAGCCAACTCGCTAGCAGCAGATTCTTGCAAAGCCCGCAGCAATTGGTTGTTCAAATACAAAGGCAAAAGTGCCTCCAGAATTTGCGCCGGATCTTGCTCGAAAATCATGTCGCGTGGCAAACTCTTCATAGGTGTACCAACTTTCTCCCGCGATACTTGAAACTGTCCGCCTTGCGATGTCAAGCGGAAGATTTCATCATCTGGAGTTTCCAAACCTTGAGGATCGAGGGGTAACAAGGTTTGAATTACTGGACGCGAACTAATTAGTGACACAAACTTTGTGTAAATTAGCTCAACTCTGTCCACAGTTCCCGACAGGAACAAAGACAGCAATTCGTCAGCAATTAGCGCTGCTTCCGGTGCTGTTGGGATTTGTTCTAAGTTAGTGTAAGTAGCATCGATCGGCTGTTCGCGACGTTGGAAATACTGAGTAGCTTTGCGTCCTACTAACACGAATTTGTAGTTTAAGCCTTCAGCTTTGATTTCCTTGGCGCGATTTTCGGCGTATCTAATGATGTTACCGTTGTAGCCACCGCACAAACCCCGATCGCCCGAAACAACCAAAATTCCCACTGTTCTGACTTCGCGTTTTTTCAGCAGCGGTAAATCCTGGCTTTCAAACTTCAAGCGTTCTGCCAAACCGTATAATACTTCTGCCAAGCGATCGGCAAAAGGACGAGTAGCAGTCACCTGTTCTTGAGCGCGGCGCACCTTAGCAGCAGCCACCAAGCGCATTGCTTCTGTAATCTTTTTAGTGTTCTTGACCGACTTAATGCGATCGCGAATAGTTTTCAGATTTGCCATAACTTTCTCCTTTTTCCTTAGCTTTTATTTCTGAGTTCTTAGTTCCCAGCCATCAGTTTTTAAGTTTAGCTACGGTAGAGACACGGCATTTTCTATTGGTATCAATTTTCAGACTGAAACCAGATGTCTCTATCGTTTTTCTCAAAGTCTCGATCCCCCTAAATCCCCCTTAAGAAGGGGGACTTTGAACGATCTTGTCCCCCCCTTATTAAGGGGGGCTAGGGGGGATCTCCGGGTTTAAAACACGCCTAAGGGGGATCTGCGACTTAACTAATGACTAATCACTGATGACGGCAGGACTAATTACGCAGAAACCAAGAAAGTTTGCTTGTATTCTGTGATGCCTTCTTTCAGCAGCTTCTCAGCTTCATCAGTCAAAGCCTTACCGCCTTGAACGATTTCGCCGTACTTCGGCTTGCTAGTCCGCAAATAGTCGCGCAAACCAAGAGTAAACTTGGTTACTTTGTCTACATCGATGTCATCCATGTAGCCGTTAATACCGGCATAGATTACAGCAACTTGTTCGTTCATCGGCAGAGGAGAACTTTGCGCCTGTTTCAACAGTTCGCGCAAGCGTTGACCGCGGGCCAATTGATTTTGAGTAGCCTTATCCAAGTCAGAAGCAAACTGAGAAAATGCTGCCAGTTCTTCAAACTGCGCCAATTCCAATTTCACCTTACCGGCTACTTTTTTCATTGCCTTAGTTTGAGCCGCAGAACCTACCCGCGATACCGAAATACCGGGGTTTACAGCCGGACGCAAACCAGAGTTGAACAAGTCAGAAGAAAGGAAGATTTGACCGTCGGTAATCGAAATTACGTTGGTAGGAATGTAAGCAGAAACGTCGCCTGCTTGGGTTTCAATGATTGGCAAAGCTGTCATGCTGCCTTCGCCCAATTCATCGCTTAATTTAGCAGCGCGTTCTAGCAAGCGAGAGTGCAGATAGAAAACGTCTCCAGGATATGCTTCGCGACCGGGAGGACGGCGTAGCAACAAGGACATTTGGCGGTAGGCCTGTGCTTGCTTGGAAAGGTCATCATAAATGACCAAAGTGTGCTTGCCTTTGTACATGAAATACTCAGCTAAGCTGGCGCCTGTGTAAGGTGCCAAATATTGCAGGGTTGCGGGGTCGCTAGCGTTGGCTGCTACGACGATTGTGTAGGCCATCGCGCCCTTTTCTTGCAGGACGTTGACGATGTTAGCTACGGTAGAAGCTTTTTGACCGATCGCCACATACACGCAAATTACATCTTCCGATTTTTGGTTGATGATTGTGTCGATCGCGATCGCAGTTTTACCAGTTTGGCGGTCTCCAATAATCAATTCCCGCTGTCCTCTTCCCACAGGAATCATCGCATCAATAGCGGTAATCCCTGTTTGCATCGGTTCGTAAACAGAACGGCGAGAAACGATACCAGGTGCCGGAGATTCAATCAAGCGAGACTCAGTAGTTTTGATTTCGCCTTTACCGTCGATTGGACGGGCCAAAGCATCAACTACGCGGCCCAACATTGCTTCACCAACGGGGACTTCAGCAATTCTGCCAGTAGCAGTAACTGCCGAACCTTCTTGAATGCCTAGGCCTTGGCCCATCAACACTGCACCGACGTTATCTTGTTCGAGGTTCAGTGCAATACCCACAGTGCCGTCGGCAAATTCTAGCAATTCGCCGGACATAGCTTTATCCAAGCCATAAATCCGGGCAATGCCGTCGCCTACTTGCAAAACAGTACCGACGTTAGAGACTTTTACATCTTGGTCGTACTGTTCAATTTGCTGGCGAATAATGCTGCTAATTTCGTCAGGTCTGATTGCTGCCATGTCAGTTATTATTTGTCAGTTGTCAGTTGTCGGTCAGTCGATTTTAGATTTTAGATTTTAGATTTTAGATTTACTCGCAGCATTGAATCTGGGAGTTTGAACTCTTAGTCTAAAATTTTGATCTTTCCACGACTTTAAGTCTAGTGCTTGTACCCATTTTTGGGCGGGTGGATGTTTTTGGCAAGAAAGAATTGAGATTTGGCAGTAAGTATTTGGGACTAACAACTCAAAAACAGAAATTCATTGATTTCTGCCTCCTGTTTAATTCTTCCCTTATTCTTTCTTCCTTCTTCCTTCTTCCTTCTTCCTTAAATCAGGAACTCAAGCGAATTCCGAGACGGCGCAATTGTCCCCGCAGGCTAGCATCAATTACTTGAGAGCCTACTTTAATTACCACACCGCCGATTAAATCTGCGTCTATTTTTGTTTCAATTTCTACGCTACGAGCGCTGGTCATCGCCTGCACTTTCTCGCGAACAGTCTGCTGTTGAGCGTCTGAAAGTGGGACTGCCGATGTAACTTCAGCCAATACTGTTTGGTTGAGTTCTCGGAGCTTTGCCAAGTATTGTTGGCCAATCCCTTCTAAAAAAAGAATTCTTCCTTTGTCTACTAAAAGCTTCAGAAAGTTGTGCATCAAGGGGCTCATTTCTTCACCCGCTATTTGCTTAATTACAGCTTTTTTAGTATCCGCTTTGATCAGCGGATTGGCTAAAAATTGACGTAATTCTTCCGAACCTTCTAGCAGGCTAAGCAAAGAACGAATGTCTTCGCCGAACTTTTCTGAGAGATTGCTGGACTGAGCCAGTGACATCAAGGCAGATGAGTAAGGCTGTAAGACTGCTGTGCTAACGATACTCACTTTTTAGCCTCCCAGTAACGCAATGCTGCGATCGATTAAGTGGTTTTGGGCGTTGTCGTCCAAGCGAGTTTTCAACTCACCTTCCACTTTTGCTAATGCCAAAGATACAACCGTCGATCTCAGTTGGGCGATCGCTCTTTCCCGCTCCGCTTCCAACTCTTGACCTGCTGTTGCTTTCATGCGTTCAACTTCCTGCGCCGCTTGAGCTAGAATTGCTTCTTTTGCTACGATCGCATTTGCTTCAGCAGCGGAGCGAATTCGTTCCGCTTCTGCTTGAGCCTGAGTCAATTTTTGCTGTTGTTCTGCTAAAGCTGCCGCTGCATCTTTTTGGCGAGTTTCTGCATCTTTAATCGCCTCTTCAATGGCGGAGCGTCTTTCGCCTAGGATATTTCCTAAGAAGCCGCGCCCGAAGTAAAACAGCAATCCAATAACAATGCTCAGGTTAATCAGGTTGGTTTCTAAAATATCGAAATTTAAACCGAAACCACCTTCTGTGCTAGCTTCTGTGGCTAGCAATAAAACAGTCCCCATGATTCTCTTCCATAATTGCGCGTGCAGGTTGGATGAACCGATTTAAGATTTGAGAATTCACCCAAAATCTAAAACTGTTCGATCGAGCTATTTGGCCAGTGCTGTGCCCAATAGCTTTTCAAGAATTTGTCGGCTCAGAGTATCTACCTCTAGTTCTAGCGAGCGCATTGCCTCTTGTTTTTGCTGCTCAATTTCTTGGCCTGCCTTTTCTCGCGAAACTTGAGCTTCTTTTTGAGCCTCAGCTACTTTTGCCGACGCGATTTTTTTGGCATCCGCTTGAGCCGTAGCAATTACTGCCTGAGACTGTTTGCGAGTTTCTCCCAGTTTTTGGTCGTATTCCTGCGCTAATTTCTGGGCTTTTGCCAAGCGTTCCTGAGCTGACACTTGAGTGGTACGAATGTATTCGTCCCGATCGTCCAGAACCTTAGTCATGGGCTTATAGAAAACCGCATTGAGGACTACCGTCAAAACTAGGAACTGCAATGCCATAAATGGCAAAGTTGCATCAAAATCAAACACTTTTAGTTCCTCCTTGTTTTTGGGGCGGAAAGACATCCGCCCCTTTTTTGCAATCCTTCAATATTAAGCGAAGGGATTAGCAAACAGCAGCACCAATGCAATAACGAGACCGTAGATGGTCAAGGATTCCATGAATGCTAAGCTCAGCAGGAGAGTGCCGCGAATTTTGCCTTCTGCTTCCGGCTGACGCGCAATACCTTCTACTGCTTGACCTGCGGCATTACCTTGACCGATACCAGGTCCAATCGCGCCTAAACCAATAGCTAGACCGGCGGCGATAACAGAAGCAGCAGCAATTGTCGGATTCATGATAAATTTCCTTAATCTTTGTGTACAGAGTTCAAGAGAGATGTTGGGTAATTGGTCATTAGTCATTAGTCATTAGACCGCTGGCTTTTGACTGTTCGCTATTCGCCTTTACCCAATTTTAGAGAGTTAATCGTGATGTTCGTCGCCGTGTCCTTCCAATGCTTCGTGAATGTAAGCTCCTGCCAAGGTGGCAAATACCAAAGCTTGAATCGCACTGGTAAACAGACCCAACATCATTACGGGCAAAGGTACGAACAGGGGAACTAATAACACCAACACCGCCACCACTAATTCATCCGCTAAGATGTTACCAAATAAACGGAAGCTCAGGGAAAGAGGTTTGGTGAAATCTTCTAAAATCGCGATCGGTAACAAAATTGGGGTCGGTTCGATGTACTTACTAAAGTAACCCAAACCCCGCTTACTGAAACCTGCATAAAAATATGCCAAAGAAGTCAGCAATGCGAGTGCTACCGTCGTGTTGATGTCATTAGTCGGAGCAGCTAGTTCGCCCGCTGGCAACTTAATTAGCTTCCAAGGAACTAAAGCGCCCGACCAATTCGATACAAAAATAAACAGGAACAATGTGCCAATAAATGGCAGCCAAGGACGGTACTCTTTCTCGCCGAGTTGATTTCTAGCCAAGTCTCGAACGAATTCTAAGGCGTACTCCATGAAATTTTGCATTCCGCTCGGAATTCTCTGCACATTGCGAGTTGCCGCGAGGGAAGCTATCAGGAGGAGAGCAATCACAATCCAGGAGGTAATAAATACCTGTCCGTGAACTTTGAGACTGCCTATGTGCCAGTAGAAATGCTTTCCTACTTCCAACTCAGCGAGGGGAAAAGCATTAAAGGCATTTAAGACATTTAGCATTTCCATTCACAAGAAGTTCACACAGTGGAGGGTTCACCGACTGCCTGACCCATTGGCAGGGTCGGTAACAAACAGGCTTTGCAGCATATAAAAGACGATCGCGCCCTTATACGTCAGAAATCCCAAAAATATGGGCAAAATCTGTAGCTCTTTCAACTGAGTTGATACTACAATCAACCCAATAAATACAGCTAACCTATTTTTGCTCAGACTCGTTTTTTGCGGGCCGATGCGTTCAACGTCTTTAGCCAACATTCTCAAGTAAACCACACCGGCGATCGCCCCAAGCATATAATTTAGGGCAATGTTGAGTGAATAAAAAATCCACACCGAGATAAAAATTATTCCCGTGAAAGCGAGAGTGACCACAAACAACTGTTGTTGAAGTTTGTAGAAATCTTGCATAGTGTCGGTGGACTCCGGTTCGGACGAACCTGTCTGAGAGATGTCCCCCGTTTCAGCGATGGATGCGCGAGATTGATCTGACAAGGTTACTTGACTTTTAAAGCAGTCGGTGTTAGTTGACTCCCACTACAATTAATTCGGTTGAAACCGTCTTGTAGCGACAAGTGTGACAAAAGCTACAGCTCGTACACTTCAGATCGAATAATACCACGCGCAGGTAACATAACTTAAAAAAAAATGAATTTTTTGATTGGTTTCTGAGAAAAGTCTGGCTGAGTTACCGAACCCAGGTAAGCGTGCCGAACCTTTCCGAAACCAGAAGCTAGAAGGGTTTTATGCAGACAGCCGGAGATTCTCTGAATATTTATCATGTTGTCGTTGTCGAGCGACTCGGAAATCTTTTTGGTCGATCGACATAATTCTACATCTCCCACCGCCCGATCGCACCAACTCACACTTTATATCGCCTGAAGCGCACAAAATCTTTCTTACTTAGTATAAAAAAACGGGAGCTTTTTGGCGAATATAAAGATTTGTAACAAAGCCCAACATTTTGCATAAAAATCGAGTTTTGCACCAGATAGGTCAATAGAACAACAAATTTAACATCGATCTCGGTGCTTACTGTGAAAACTCAAAACCTAATTACATCAACGCTAACAGCCTTTGTGGCAGCAGCAGGTTTCAGTGGCAGCGCGATCGCCGGTACGATTCGGCACGATCGATCCGACGCCCAGTACATAAACTTCGCCAACCAAAACCAATTTGCCAGCGTCGGCCGCCTCGACATGAGATTTGCTAACAACACGTTCACCCTTTGTTCGGGAACCCTGATCAGTGCCAACTGGGTACTAACCGCAGCGCACTGTTTTGAAAACGGTCAACAAAGTCTTGCTGGTGCAGGTTTTTCAATTGGCGGGCGCAGCTATTCAATCAATTTGGGACTTCAGAACGGAGGATGGGCCAGTAGCAACCGGAACGCGAGTGCAGGCGCTGACATAGGCTTGTATCGGCTCAGCAGTTCAATCTCGAACATTAATCCGGCCACCCTGTACTCCGGTACTAACGAAGATTTGCAAGTCGGCAGCTACGTCGGGTTCGGAAATACAGGCAATGGCTTAAGTGGCGAAAATGTAGGAACATACAAAACAAAACGAGCTGGTCAGAATACGATCGGCCTGGGTAGTCGATTAGGTTATTCCAACGGAATACTCGTGTCAGATTTCGACGATCCTCGATCGGTCGATCCCTCACAGCCATTGACTCGCCCTCTCAACCTAGAATACCAATTAGCCCGGGGCGATAGCGGTGGAGCACTGTTCATCGGCGGACTCCTGGCCGGTGTCAACTCTTTTATTACCAGCCAGAACAACCAGAGGTTGGCTGACTACGGCGATATTTCTGCTACTACTCGCGTCTCGTCGCAATACAACTGGATTCGGAATGCCATCAGCGGATTAGCTGGAACAGGAGTGCTCAATAGCTTACCTAGAACTAGCTCAAACTTTGGCCCAACTACTCTCGCGGAGCTCGTAATCGATCAATCCGACAGTATCGGCGACTTGTCACAACCACTGGAAATAGTACAGGATACTTGGGACAACTCCGAAGCAGTACCGGAACCGACAACAGTAGTCGGCGGATTGCTTTCCTTGGGGGGTTTTATTTTAGCCCGCCGCCGCCAAAAGTTAGCTCAAAAACAAGCTTGAAGCTAGGAGTAGGTGGACGCAGTTAAACGTAAAATCCGCGGCTAGAACCTGCTAGAAGCCGGACTTATTCAATAATTCCGGCTTCTCATGCAACGAGGTGAAATTCTCGAACAGCGGGGAGAAAGTTTTTATTCTCGTGGCTCGATCGACTAAGTTTGATTAAAGCAAACCGCTGTAGCGGCTGCAAACCGCTCCACTGGGCATCGGTAACAGTCAATCCGAGCTCTTGCGCTTTTGCTGTGACGGATTCTGGTATGGTTGCAGCATCCATCCACGGGGGATTTTGGTCGATCGCCAAATCGGTTCCGCATTTTCCAGTATGTTGGATTAATATTTGGTTTAGCTGTTCTCGGTAATCTTGAATTTCTGCACTTGTCACACAAGGAAGCTCTACAAGTGTTTGGCGTTCTGCTTGAGTAAAATGATTCCAATCTTGCAACTTGAGTTTGATGCCGCAAGTATCTAACTTGAGGCGTACTTGCATTGGGATGCAGCGCAGGGCTTCTACAAAGTCAGCTTCAAATTTAAAAAATGTCATAGATATATGGATTTGCAAATTAGATTTTTTTTATTAACCGCAGAGGGCGCAGAGAGCGCAGAGTAAGAGATGAGGGAGAAATCGATGTCGTTTTTTTGCTTCTTGGGTGCATCTCATTTTTGCAAATATCTTCGTAGGGGCGAAGCATTCCGGCAGACGATTTATTAGCTATCGCCAGAGATTGACTACCGGAATGCTTCGCCCTTCCCAAATTGAGATGCACCCTTTTGCTTTCTATCAATAATTGCAGAAAATCGAGTCCGCATTTATAATTAAATAATATTACAAATCATTGACATGAATCCCGTAGACTACCTTCGGATTAGTTTGATAGACCGCTGCAATTTCCGCTGTCTCTATTGTATGCCGGAAGGTAGCGAGTTGGACTATGTGTTGCAGCAGCAGTTGCTAACTCACTCGGAATTGCTAACTTTGCTGCGGGAAGTTTTCATACCTGTGGGATTTACTAAGTTTCGGTTGACTGGTGGGGAACCGCTGCTGCGCCCTGGGGTGGTGGAGTTGGTTGGGTCGATCGCATCTTTGCCCGAAACACGAGATTTGTCAATGACAACTAACGGCTTTTTGTTGGCGGGAATGGCGGAAAATCTCTACAGTGCTGGTTTGCGCCGGATTAATATTAGTTTGGATTCCCTGGAACCGGAGACTTTTGATCGGATAATTGGTAGTCGGGGACGATCGCGCTGGATGCAAGTTTGGCAGGGAATTCAAGCGGCTTATGAAGCTGGATTCGATCCGCTGAAACTGAATGTGGTGGTGATTCCCGGTGTGAATGATGGCGAAATATTGGAGTTGGCAGAATTAACTATTAACCGGAATTGGCACGTTCGATTTATTGAGTTTATGCCGATCGGCAATGGCGATTTATTTGGCGATAAAGGTTGGGTAGCATCGGCAGAATTGCGGCAACAAATTAGCGATAAATATGGTTTAGCCGAGTCGGGAGTGCGGGGAAATGGGCCGGCGGATGTGTTTCAAATTCCGGGGGCGAAGGGGACTTTAGGATTTATCAGTCAGATGTCGGAGTGTTTTTGCGATCGGTGCAATCGGATGCGTTTGTCGGCTGACGGGTGGCTGCGGCCTTGTCTGCTGAACGAAACGGGGCAAATTGACTTAAAAACTGCTCTGCGGAATGGGGTGTCTACGGTTGAATTGCGCGATCGAGTGCAGCAGATATTGGAGATTAAACCGGAGATTAATTTCAAGCAGCGGGATTCGGGAACTACTCAAGGAAATTACAGCCGCACAATGTCTCAAATCGGCGGCTGAACTAACCGACATAGAGCGCTGAAGAAATAAAATACTTAAGGCAATACTTGAGTATAATTGTCACAGTATTCGATTCTCAACAAACTCGATGACCATCAAGCCGATTCGGTGGGTTGGCCCTGCCCGCGAAGAAATCCAATCTCTTCCTGAAGAGGCCCGAAAAGAAGCCGGTTTTTCACTTTGGACTCTCCAGCAGGGCATACAACCACCAGACTTTAAACCGATGTCGATCGTAGGTAAAGGCGTTGAAGAAATTCGGATTCGGACAGAAAATGCCTATCGGGTTTTCTATATTGCTAGATTTGAAGAAGCTATTTATGTGCTCCACGCCTTCCAAAAGAAAACTCAGAAAACAGCCAAGAAAAATATCGAAGTTGGGCAGAAACGCTACCAAGAGTTGTTACAAAATCGTTTAAACTCAAGAGAACCGGAACAATGAGCGAAAATACTATTACCCAAGCAGTCGATAATATCTTTCTAGACCTCGGATTCTCATCTGAAGAAGCTGATAACTTACTAATCCGATCGCAACTAATTCTCGCCCTGACTCATCAGATTAAAGAGCGCGGTTGGACTCTCGATCAAACGGCTCAACACCTCCAACAGTCCAACGATCGAATCAAAGCTCTAACTCAAGGTAAAATAGGGCAGTTTTCCGTTGACAGTCTGATTGCAATGCTCAATAAAGTAGGTATGACTGTCAAAGTCGAAATTTGCCCCAAGGTAGCTTAGGTGAAAATTATGCAATTTGGCGCATTCTACAACTAAAACTCTCCTCCCAAAACTTGTCCAGCCGTCAAGTTCAACTGCGGAAAAGTCGGCGATATCAGCGCTTGTTCCCCTTGAAAAAACCCAACTTCGACATACTCACCTGATTCTAGTCGTAGTACCGCTACTATCTGCTCTTGAGGGTCAACAATCCAATATTCAGGGATACCCCGCGCTGCATATTGAGCTCGTTTACTAATGTAATCGCGATCGCGCCCAACTCTACCTGGACTAACAACCTCGACAACCAACTGAGGAGGCGGCATATCAAGGGTGATAGTTAGCCTAGATGCTGTCAGCAAGATGTGTTCGGGGCGCAAAACCACTAAGTCGGGGTAGCGGTTAGCTGCGTCGCCCTCCCGCAGGATCGGAACTTGGATTTCGCACAGGTGAAGTTTGATACACCGCCAAGGGATGCCAGTATTAACAAGCACTAAAAACAGATAGCTGACAATGGCGTTGTTGGGTTCGGATTCTGGCGGCAATGTTACTAAGTCTCCGTTAATTAGTTCATAGCGGTTGTCGGTGTCGTCCTCGTAGGCGAGGTATTCTTCAAAGGTAAGTTTTGACTGGTGGACTTGTATCATCTTTTGCCTTCCAGGATTGCTAAAGTTTTTAAGGCCATGCTTAAGTATAATTGTGACATTATTCGATTCTAACTCAAGGTAAAATTGAGCTATTTTCCGTATCTTCATTTCCTGTCAAATTAATCGGGCCAAAATCATCAGGAACCTCATCAAAAGATTGAATCTGCAATAGGCGCATCATCAGTTTCCACTGACGGGGTGTTGGTTTTGCTTCCGTTTCACCCGAAATCCAACGCTGGTAAGTACGCAGCGGAATCCCGCAATGCACGGCAAATTCAGCCTGAGATAGCTTTGTTCGCTCAATTCTCAAAGCCTCGATCGGCGATGCGCTCTCTTGTGGTCTTGTATCTTTTTTCGTCAAATATTGGCGCGTCATATTGACGTATTCTCCGAAATAACTCTATCATATCGGGTACGCCTTGGCGCAGTGCTCGAATCACTACACCAAAGCGATTCCCCCAATGTTGTCAACTCAACACTCGGAGTAATATCAATAATGCCAAAAAAACCAACTTGGTTGCGTTATGACCCAGATGAGGATATTTCCCGTCACGCAGCCGCCGATGATGAATGCTGCTACGAAATGGAGGCTAAATATGGATGGACACTCAAGAGGATAGAAAAACTTCAGGGTGACACCTTGAGGGCCGATTGCGTGTTCGAGGGTAAGACAGAATTTCCTCAGCCGTTTCACGAACAGGAAGATGACGACGATGCGTAAATACATTGTTTTTAGAGCCGAAGGGCGGCAACCGGGATGGGAAGATAGAATGCTATCTCACACTCATTCTCTGACTCGCATTCTTGCTGAATACTTTGATTCGTCCGATCGCCCGATCCCGCAACCAGGATACAGGCCAACTGAGTTTGTCAGGGTTGAAGCCGAACACGAACCAAATTTCCACGGTTGGAGTACCCATTACAAAACCGGAGATTGGGAAGTTGCGAGAGTGGAAACCTACACCTCTGATACTGAAGGTAGTTCGAGCGAATTCGGCACTGAAGGTAGTTCGAGCGAATTCGGCATGGTAGTTATCTGCTATTGTCGCTACAATCCGATCGGCTCACAGCTCAAACCAATGCCCGATCGCGAGGTGTCGATAGATAGTTTCGGTGGAGACAGGGTAGCCTACGAAACTTGGTTAGAATCTCAAAAAGATCGGCAACCTGCTGAAGTATAGTTAGGTAAATAGAAGAGCGATCGCTCACTCTTTGATTGACCAATTTCAGTCAAGGAATCTCGCCCTTCCACCAACCAATCTAACTGAAGGGCGATGATTGATTTTCAATTTGGGATTGGCGATTCGGTATGTCGGGCGATCGCTACGCACCTGATGGTGCTAACTAACAGTAGATACATTATTTCTGCGCTACAGCATACAAAACATTTACATCTAGTGCAGAAACTTCATTTGTCCGCAGAAATTGCAGATTTACTTGTCGCACGCGTTCCCTGGTAGCTGGATCGAGTTGGTCGATCGTACCCCGGAATCCTGCACCTAAAACTATTGTCCACCAATCCTCTGGAGAAGTCAGTTGGTGAGTGCCAACTTCTTCAAAAACTTTTACGTTTGTTGCACCACCTGATTCTAGTAGTGCTTGCAGCGAAGCAGAATTATTAATCCGATCCCACGGCGTAAATTTCCGATATAAATCTGGTCGTTCAGCCTCAATTGTACTCCAAAACATTTGATTGGCAGGTTCAAATACCTTTTCCCCCCAAGAGGTAATTGCGAGTTTCCCGCCTGGGCGAAGCATACGCCAAAGTTCTTGAACTGCTGCTAGCATATCTGGAACAAAGAAAATCCCGAAAACACAAACAATTGCATCAAAACTGGCGCTGGGGAAACCTAGATTTTCAAAATCGCCATATCGAAACTCAATATTTTCAAGCCCTTGTTGTTGTGACTTGTGACGTGCCAGTGCTAGAAGTGATTCGGCCAAATCTATTCCCAACACTTGTCCGTTAGCGCCTGCACATATGCCTGCTGGAATCGCAGAAGCGCCACTTCCGCAACAAACATCCAAAATGCGATCGCCCGGACGCAGCGAGAGTCGATCGATTGTTTGCTGTCCAAAGCGATTCCAGAAAGATAAAGCTGGAGCGTCAAAGCGATCGGATGCTGCATTAAAAACATTTTCTATTTTGGCGATCGTCTCTTGTTTGTTAAGCATTGATTAAACTGCTCCTTATTTTCAAGACTTGATTCTGTTTTCAGGATTTAATATATGTTGTCACATTCTGATAAGCTGTCGCGCATTTAAATTGCATATTCGGGACGCTGCTCAGAGCAACGTCCCACAATACTTTGATTATTTCTTGACATACATTTTAAATACAGAACAGCTTAGTAAACCAATTCTAGCATAACTTATTTTAGGAATGAGAATTAAATAACTTACAATTTTAATTATTGTGGGATGGGCGTCCCGCCCATCCCACTTTTAAGAGTGTAAGTTATTTAATTTTCGTTTCTTAGTAGCTGTAGGGTGCGTCGCCGTCGAAAATTTCTAAGAAAATAGCGACCATCTCTGAGTGACATACCTCACATAATCGTTAAAAACGATAACATTTTTTGGACGACAATATATTTGAGAAATTGTACTATTTTATCTTGGATATTACCTGAAGTTAATAACTGAAATTAGTGAGGTGCGTCAGTTCGGAAATTGTCGATTTTTAGCGGAAATTATCCAAGCTGACGCACCCTACGACTTAACGGTGTGTCAGTTCGGAAATTGTCAATTTTTAGCGGAAATTATCCAAGCTGACGCACCCTACGACTTAACTGGATTCTTTAATGGAGTAAGATGAAATGAACCGCGAAGACACGAAGGACACGAAGGAAGAGAAAGAAGAAGATGCAGTTCTTGCTTCGCGCTCTTCGCGTCTTCGCGGTTCGTTCAAATAATTAAAAAGCGCTATTAATTCGGTGTTAGCAAAATAAGCTGTTTTGATAAGATCGATCGCACTTCATCCAATCCCACCTCAACATCCGCCAAAATCTCCCCTATGCTTTTGCCAGACGGGCTTCCCTCTTTCTCCCCCCCTTGGTAAGGGCTTCCCTCTTTCTCCCCCCCTTGGCAAGGGGGGGCTGGGGGGGGTAAACAACCTTGCAAAAACTCAAATTCAGCACTTGACAAATTGAGCAATTGGTAGTTGCAATCAAACACTTGTTGACTCGGCCAACCGTGCATACAAACGCTCAACTCTGGAATTGCCGCCAAAAGTGCTTTATCATCCGACCAATCAATTTTATTAACAGGCTTTTTGCCCAAGAAAAACTCGTAATGAGTGATTTCCGTATCCAACAATTCAATTAATCGATAAAGCTCCCGTTCCGTCAAACCCTGAGCTCTTTCTATCAATTCCGGTGCTTTGCCCAAAAGTCTTTCTAACTGCCAATATCCCGGATTTGAGAAACCGATAAATTCTAATCCAGAAGCGTCAATTAACTCGAACAAAGTCTCGATGTTGTAGTCAATTTCCTGCGGGTGAACGTACATATCGGCAAAACATTCGTCTCGCAGATTTTCTCCCGCCCAACGCTGTTTTTCGTACTTGACAAGGCGGTTGGTTTCTGGTAGCGAAGCAAAGATTTCACGGCCGACTTTCACACCATCGGGATAGTCGCCTTTTTGAGTTCCTTGGAGAAGTGCGATCGCCCTTTGCATCAATTGAATTTCCCAGCGGCCCAATTCAGCATACACAAAAATGTGCATCAAGCCACCAGGAGCTAACTTCGCCGCCAGTGCTTGAATGCCACGAATCGGATCGGGCAAATGATGCAACACGCCCACGCAATTGATCAAATCGAACTCGCCTTCGAGTCGATCGGCATCGTACAGGCTGAGGTGCCGAAAATCTGCTTCTCGCGCGCCCGATCGCCTACAACGTTCTTGTGCTACCTTCAAAGCACCGGAACTAAGGTCGATCGCTGTTACCGACGCTTCAGGATTCAAGTGAATCAGATAATCCGTACTCGAACCCGTGCCGCAGCCAGCATCCAAAATCCGAACATCCAGTTTTGGCGGCTTTTGGCCAGTGCAAAAATTGTAAGCATCCGGCCAACTCCAGCGCCAGTTGTATCCCGGTGGTGGTTCGTCCGACAAAGGATCGGGCGGGAAAGGAAAAGTATCGTAAAGCCGACGCACGGCAGCACTGATATCAGGCGAAGTTTCCATAGATTAGGGAAGAGTTTTAAGTGTTGAGTTGGGCTTCGGGATGGGATTGGACTGACGGCTGACAACTGCCTACTGACAACTGAGGGCGGGCACTCTTGGCACCGCCCCTACCAACTGCCTACTGACAGCTTCCGCGTAATAAAACTTATCATTTTTTCTCATATAAGCTCTCTTAAATCTATACAATAAATCTCGGCAGGCTTTTTAACAAACGAGGACTGTCCATCACCCAATGCTGAGCTTTCGGGTAAGGCAGCGGCGTCTTTCGGCAGAAAGTAAAAAGCCCAGAAAAAGGCAGAAGAAAATTTTGGATTTTCTTTTTCCTGAATTCACGGCTCTTGCTGCGATCGTCGCAGGAGTCAGCTATCCTGCCTTTGTATTTTTTCCAGGAATGTACGGGCGAAGCAAGCGCGGAGGGAGTGCCCCGTCGGTGTCTTCGGGTCGGACATTTCCCGGCAGGACGAAAGATGAAACCAAAACATTTTAATCTAAGAAAGTAAGCGCCCTAACCTCGTGATAGGTCAAGGCAAAAAGTAAACAAAGCAAAAATACCTAATTTTACCTGCATGAGAAGGCAAGGTTAGTCTGGGTAAATGCTGCAACGATTTAGATAGGGAGCGAAGGAGTCTAATGACTGTAAAAGCAAGTGGTGGAAGCTCAGTTGCCCGTCCGCAACTATATCAAACTGTACCAGTCGCAACGATTTCGCAAGCTGAACAGCAAGACCGCTTCCTACAGCGGGGCGAACTGAGCGAACTGGCAAGTTATTTCAGTTCCGGTGCTCTTCGGATCGCGATTTCTGAGACGCTGACCAGAAACTCGGAACTCATAGTATCCCGCGCAGCCAACCGGATTTTTGTCGGCGGTTCCCCGCTGGCATTTTTGGAAAGACCAGCAGAACCAGTGATGGCTATGGCTGGCGCAACTCGCGGCGGCTCGGTAAATGTCTCTGAAGGCATGAAACTGGGAACTGTTACTTACGTTGAAGGTCGCGCAGGTGGCGGCGGCGGTAACGGCAAAGGCTCAGGTGGCGGCGGATTCTTGGGCTTGGGAAATCTGTTTTCCACTAACGGCGGCGGTGGCGGCCCAATTCCAGCAGGATTCCAGCCGATTAATGTCTCGCGCTACGGCCCGAGCAACATGACCAAATCTCTGCGGGATTTGAGCTGGTTTTTGCGTTACATTACCTACGCGATCGTTGCTGGCGACCCGAACATTATTTCGGTGAATGTGCGCGGATTGCGGGAAATTATCGAAAATGCTTGCTCGTCGGCGGCGACAATTGTGGCAATGCAGGAAATGAAGGCTGCATCCTTGAACTATTTCAAGAATGATGAGGCCGCACGCACGATCGTCGCACAGTATTTTGACGTAGCAATTACCGAATTTAAAGCTCCTACACCTTCACCGAAGGTGCGTCAGCGCGAAACCAATGACCAGCAAGGGCTGCAACTTCCTCAAATCTACTTCAACGCAGCGGAAAATCGGGCGAAATTCGTCATGAAGACGGGTCTGTCGTCGGCTGAAAAGATTGAAGTAATCAAAGCAGCTTACCGCCAAGTTTTTGAGCGCGACATTACCCGCGCCTACAGCCAAAGCATTTCTGACCTGGAATCTAAGGTCAAAAACGGCGAAATCTCCATGAAAGAGTTTATTCGCCGCCTTGGCAAATCTCCTCTGTACCGCCAGCAATTCTACGAGCCGTTTGTCAACAGTCGCGCTGTAGAACTGGCGGCCCGCCACTTCCTCGGCCGTGGTTTGAGCTCGCGGGAAGAATTTAGCAAGTATTTTGCGATCGTCACCAAAGGCGGCCTGGCAGCCCTCGTAGACGCGATGGTTTATTCTCAGGAATATTCCGACTACTTCGGCGAAGAAACAGTCCCTTACCTGCGCGGTTTGGGCCAGGAAGCTCAGGAATGTCGCAACTGGGGCCCGCAAATTGATTTGTTCAATTTCAGCGCTCCTTTCCGCAAGGTTCCTCAGTTCATCACCTTGTTCGCAGGCTACACTCAGCCTCTACCAGATCAGCACGTTTACGGTATTGGTAACGATCCGCTGGAAATTCAGTTCGGTGCGATTTTCCCGAAAGAAACTCGTAACCCTAAGAACCGTCCAGCTCCCTTTGGCAAAGACACTCGCCGGATCTTGATCCGTCAAGGTGCGGGGATTGACAATCAATTGAGTAACCCAGCGGCTCGCGGTGCGGCTCCTGGTTCTCTGGGCCCCAAGGTCTTTAAACTAGACCAGTTACCCAGCAACTATGTGGCTTCCAAGAAAACCGCTCGCGGTGCCTCCAGCAGCTACAGCAATGCTTCCAGTGTCAAATATACCGAAAGTTCGACTCAAGCGGTGATTCGGGCTGCTTACCTGCAAGTGTTTGGTCGCGATGTGTTCGACGGCCAGCGCCAAAAGGTGGCGGAAATTAAGCTGGAAAACGGCGACATCCCGATGCGCGAGTTTATTCGGATGTTGGCGAAATCCGATGTGTTCCGCAATATGTACTGGAGCAAGCTTTATGTTTGTAAGGCGATCGAGTACATCCACCGCCGACTCCTGGGACGCCCTACTTACGGCCGTCAGGAAATGAACGCTTACTTTGACATTTGTGCCAAGAAGGGTTTCTACGCGCTGGTCGATAGCATCATGGACAGCATGGAGTACAACGAAGCTTTCGGGGAAGATACAGTCCCCTACGAGCGCTATGTGACTCCGGCTGGTTTGTCGATGCGGACGATGCGATCGGGTTCCTTTGGTGAGAAAAAGGCCAACGTTGAGCCGACTCCTGAAACACCTCGGTTTATCGAATTGGGTACTGCGATCGATGGCGGAGATCTTCAGTTGCAAACTCGGATTGCTCAAGGTGTGAGCAAGCGCCGTGAACAAACTAAGGTGTTCAAGCTAACAACTACTTCGGATAAGGTAGCTTTGAAAACTTTAATTCAAGCTGTTTACCGTCAAATTTTTGAGCGTGACATCAACTCGTATGTTGTGAAGAATGAATTCACGGCGTTGGAAAGCAAACTTGGCAACAATGAAATCAATCTCAAGGAGTTCATTGAGTGTTTAGGTTGTTCGCCGCTGTACGTGAAACAGTTCTATGCACCTTATCCAAATACTAAGGTGATTGAGTTGGGTACGAAGCACTTCTTGGGCCGTGCTCCTCTGAATCAAGCGGAGATTCGGACTTATAACCAAATCTTGGCAAGTAAAGGGATTAAGGGCTTTATCAATGCGATGTTGCTGACTGTTGAATATGCTGAGGCTTTTGGTGAGGATACTGTTCCTTATCGTCGCTTCCCAACTCTACCGGCTGCTAATTTCCCGAATACTGAAAGGCTGTACAACCAGTTGACTAAGCAGAATTCTGATGTTGTGGTTCCGAGTTTTGAGCCTGCGACTGTTACTGACAGAAGTTAGATTAATTTGAGTTTTTGGATGTTAAATTACTGGTAATTTAACGTCTCAAATAGTTGAAGGGCTGGTATAGTTACCGGCCCTTTTTTGGATAATTTGGATTTTTTTAACCGCAGAGGGCGCAGAGAGCGCAGAGTGAGGAAAGAGAGAGTGTGGTAGTGGAAGTTGTTTCCTTTATCGCGTGTTCCTCAACGTGAAAGTGTCAATTACAATGGATAGAATAAATTGGTATAAAAATTGGGTTCTATAATATAAATTATGTGAATGCGCCCCGGTGAGTGAGGACACACTCAACCGAGACGACTTCTCCAAAGTTCGACTATCCGAACTAGGAGTAACTTAAGTATGACAAAACCCAGATACGACGAGGAGAAAGATGAAACCCGCCATGCGGCAGCGAATGAAGAATGCTGCGAGGATATGGCAGATAATTACGGGTGGACGCTGAAGCAGGCAGAGCTAGTCGCAACTGATGTTTTACCTGTGGATTGCGTTTTCGATGGCTACTGCGAGTTTCCACCCTCTCGCATGGATTTAACGCAAGGCGACTATTTCAAGGAGGACAAAGAAGATGCGTAAACTGATTCTGTTCAAAGCGGATAAAGGTGAAATTGAAAAGTATCGTCAGAAAACTGAGACACAAATCGGAAAGTCATTTTACCGCATTGCAAATGTGGATTCAGTACCTTCTTTAACTAACACCATTGCCGAACACTACGACTCTAGTGGCAAACCTGCTCCTGCGATCGGACACCGACTGACGGAAACAGTGCCAGAAAACCGGGACTCCTTTCGAGATAGTGGCTGGGAAGTTGTGCGGGTGGAAGAATACACCCCTGAAATCCCGCCTCCCTATGGTGCAGGATTTGATACAATTTGCATTTGCTACTGCGCCTATAAGCCTTTAGCACCTGAAAATGTCTGGATGAAAAAGGCTCATCGCTTTGCTCCATCCCTAGATTCCTTTGGTGGTGATGAAAAGGCTTATCAGGAGTGGCTAGCTACTCAGTCGGAGGACGTGCAGGCTGAATCGAAATCGGCAATGGAGTGGCTCAAGACTCAAGAAAAACAGCATTAAAACCAAGCTCGCAGGTCGCGTATTGCCGCAATTTCATCTTCTTTTGCCTGTTCTAGAAAAGCAATTAGCCTTTCTTTCGGCACTTGAGGAAAGGTAGGACTCGATTCAACCTCCATATACTCGCCCTCGTGCAATTGATAAATTCGCCACACTTTGCCATTGAACCGCCAAAACTCCGGTACACCAATAGCAGCGTAGAATTTGTTTTTCTCAATATCAGTATGAGTAATATCTACTTCTACCACTAAATCAGGCGGAGGATCTTTGGTAAAATCAACATTTCGGCCTTTGACGAGGGGTTGATTTTGAATATAGTAGGCATTATCTGGTTCGGCTCCCTTTTTCAGAAAAGGATAGTTCATAGTTGTTGAACCCATCGTTTTCATCCGCATCCCCATGAGTTCAATCAGCGTCCGAATAAAACACTCGATTAATCGACTTGAAAATTCGTGTTCTTCTAAGGGCATGGTGATTTCTAGAATCCCGTTGTCATAGATCAAATGACAGCCTCGTGACTGGGGTAAGGCATTGAGAATTTGTAGATAACCGTCCCAAGATAACCCCCAAATTACGACGCGCTGTTCGCCAATAGGTTTTTGCAGTTCTGCTGTAGCTTCTGGTGCAGATGTTACCACAAGTGACCTCCAAGTGGAATTGATATTGATGGTTTACTCTAAGGCTAACTTAGTTTACATTGATTTGGCAAATTTCTAACATCCGTTTGACTTTTGGCAACTGTCTTTCCGATTTCCGAAAAGCCAGCCAAATCCGATTGGTAACAGCCTGTGTAGGTTTAAGCACAAGTGTCAAACGATTTTCTGTCACCCAATCTGCACACAAGTAATCGGGAAGCACGCTAAAGCCAAATCCGCATTCAACGGCTTGTCTAATTGCTCTTAAATCGGGAATAATTAGTTTGGGTTGAACATCGATTCTTTTGCCAAACACGACGCGCCAAAAGCGGCGGGCGATCGGTAATTCTTCGCTGTAAGCAATCCAAGGTTGAGTTAATAGCCATTGAGAAAGTGGGTTTAAATCTGCTTGACTGATTCCTTCAGCAATCGGAATCGCCATATTTGGCGGCCCGACTAGCCAGAAGTTTTCCTCGAATAGTAGTTCATATTCAATGTCAGACAAGGTAATTTTTTGGGTAGCAATTACGATGTCTAGTTTTCCGGCTTTGAGTTGTTGGATCAACTCCGATGTTAGTCCAAATTGGATTGTGTAAAAAGTGTGATCGTCTTGGGGTAATTGACTGAGGATGCGATCGGTAAAAAATTCTTGTGGTGTACCGATTCTGATGGTTTGTGGTGTTTCGGCGCTGGAGTTTTTGTGGGGAATTGATTCGAGTTTCTCGATCGCACTTGCAACTTGACTATACAGTCTTTTTCCCGCATCCGTCGGCACCATCCGTCTCGGAGTTCTTTGAAACAACGGATTTCCCAAAGCTGACTCTAGGGCTGCGACGTGTTGGCTGACAGCCGGTTGTGTTAGGTGCAAAACTTGGGCTGCCCCGGATACGGTTCCGACGCGGTAAACCTCGATAAAGCTGCGATACCACTCAAAGCTAATCATAAATAAGGCAGTTCGGCAATGGATTTTAGGAACGGGCAAGATGCCCATTCCACAAGAAATGCACTTTTTGTGGAACAGGCCGGAAAGCCTGTTGCTAAGCCCCCACAAGAAATGCACTCTTTGTGGAACAGGCCGGAAAGCCTGTTGCTGACAATGGTGAAATATCTCAGATTTAACGGATGTTAGGAAGTTCGGCATTGGGATTTGGTATAACTAGATTTATAGTTACACGAAACTTTCATAATTTGTATTTTAGATGAATTCGACCTAGGATAAAAACAACGAGCACAAAGACACCCACAACAGGAATCGAATATGACTAGCCAAAAAGTTCTGATTGTTTTAACCAGCCACGATACTCTTGGTGACACTGGTAAAGAAACTGGTTTCTATCTCCCAGAAGTAACCCATCCCTTGGACGCATTTACTAAAGCCGGATTAATGGTAGATTTTGTCAGTCCAAAAGGCGGCAAAGCTCCAATGGTTGGGATTGATTTGGAAGACCCGCTAAATAAGGCTTTTTTAGATGATTCTGAGCAGGTTTTGCAAGTCGAAAATACTCTGAATCCTGCACAAATTAAACCCGCAGAATATGCTGCTATTTTCTATGCTGGCGGACATGGAACCATGTGGGATTTTGCTGATAACCAGGAACTTGCTGAGATTGCGGCTGCTATTTATGAAGCAGGCGGAATTGTCGGTGCTGTCTGTCACGGGCCTGCGGCGTTAGTCAATATTAAGCTATCTGACGGTACATACCTGGTTGCTAACAAGACTGTGGCTGCTTTTACTAATGAAGAGGAAGCGGCTGTGGGATTGACTGATATCGTGCCGTTTTTGCTGGAGGCGAAGTTAATTGAGCGTGGGGCTAATTTTACTAAGGTTCCTAATTTTCAAGTTTGTGTTGTGGCGAGCGATCGACTCGTCACAGGGCAAAATCCCGCTTCCGCCGCAGGTGTAGGCGAACGAATGGTAGAATTAATTAATGCAAAATAGCACTTTGAAATCTGGTGAATCGGTACAGCCAACAGTTTCGGCAAATTAATCTTGCTCGGTGATAAATCTGTTACGGGATTCGCTGATGCAATTAGATTTGAGGTTGGAGATCCCCGCCAATCTTAACTGGATAATCCATCGGGGCGAGTGCAAGTGCTCGCCCTTTCTGCATTCGGTTAACCCTACTCAAATACCCAATTTTACTGGAGAACATTACCGCCCACAGTTCGTCTTTGATTTTAGCAGACAAATTCGCGATCGCCTGTGTCAGATGCTGTTCGGCAAATTCTCCGCAATCAATCTGTTAGTTGTGATGACTTGAGTCCTCTGATTTTGGAGAGAACTCAAGTCCTCACGCTCGAAGCAATCAAGTTATTACTGACTTTTGTTCATTCCGTGACTGCAAAAAATAAGTGGGATTTGTGATTGCGGATTCCGATCTACATTTAGATATTGAAAGACCAATAAAACATCAAAACAACTAGCAATTTGTGCGGAGCGGTCAAATTGCTCAATGAAGAAGCTCTTAGGGCATAATATTATAAAACAGAGAACAGGGTATGGAACTAAATTTACAGAAATTTTATACGGCCTGCAATCCCAGCTACACCCTGGCAGTAGCAAATCAAGAAGACCGACAATACTATATCGATTTTTCGTCAGTGCGGGGCGGCACAATCGTAGAACAATTGGAGCGCACCATCAGCCGTCTCTCGCCCGATGTACCTACCTGTCAATTATTTACCGGTCACATCGGCTCGGGGAAATCCACAGAATTGCTGCGGCTGCAAGCTCAATTGCAGGAGCAAGGTTTTCATGTGGTTTATTTTGAGTCGAGTAAAGATTTAGACATGGCTGATGTCGATATCACTGACATTTTGTTGAGCGTGGCGCGTCAGGTGAGCGAAAGCATTGAGAAAATGAAAATCAAGCTGCAACCGACGGGTTTTAAAGCTTTGCTCAAGGGCGTTGCTGATGTTTTTCAAACTCAAATAGATCTGAAAGCGGGAGCTTCTGTCCCCGGTTTGGGTGAGGTAAATGCTAGCACGGATGGAGAGTTTTCTTTGTCTTTGGGTATTGGCAAAATTACTGCTAAGGCGAAGGATGCTCCGAATTTGCGATCGGAGTTGAGGCAATATTTGGAGCCGCGGACTAATGTAATTTTAGATGCGCTCAATAAGGAGTTGCTGGAACCGGCTAATCAAGAACTCAAGCGCCAAGGTAAACAGGGACTTGTGGTAATTATCGACAATCTCGATCGCATACACCTGTGCGCGAAACCAACGGGGCGGATGCAGCCGGAATATCTGTTTGTCGATCGCGGGGAGCAGTTGGCAAGACTGAACTGTCATGTCGTGTATACAATTCCTTTGGTGCTGATTTTCTCTAACGACTTGGGTCAGCTTAGCAATCGCTTCGGGGTAGATCCAAAGGTTTTGCCGATGGTGCCGGTGCAATTGAATGACGCTTCTGAGTGTGCAGAGGGTGTCGAATTGCTGCGACAGATGGTTCTGGCGCGCGCTTTTCCAACAGTGGAGGCGTCGCAGCGCTATGCTTTGGTTGGCAAAATTTTCGATTCTGCCGAAACTCTCGATCGCCTCTGTCGAGTTAGCGGGGGTCATGTTCGCAATTTGTTACAACTACTCTATAGCTGTCTGCAAAAACAAGACCCTCCTGTGTCGCGGGAAACTTTGGAAAATGTGATTGTCCAACGCCGTCACCAGCTTACTTTGGCGATCGAACCTGATGAGTGGCAATTACTCCGCCAAGTATCTGCTACCAAAACAGTGAATGGTGAAACTAAATACCAAATTTTGCTCCGCAGTCTTTGGGTATTTGAGTACCGTTACGGCGAGGATTACTGGTTTGATGTCAATCCGATTTTGGCTGACGCGAAGGAGTTTCGGGATACCGAAAATGCGGCCAAATAGCTTTGATTTGTAAAAGATTAAAGATGTATAGCCTTCTCAGAAAGATGAGGTACTCATGGGCATAGGGCATAGGGCATAGGGCATAGGGCATAGGACATACCTCACCCCGCTTGAGAACCGCTATAAATTACTTTCAAATTATCTGCGTCGATCTGCCTTAAATCTGCGGCTTCTGCATAAATCTTTGATTGATACAATAAGTTTCTTACTTCTTCCTGATGACAACTGACAACTGACAACTGACAACTGACAACTGACTTCAAACTATGATTAAAGGCACTACTAAACTGCTCGGAGTAATTGGTCATCCGATCGCACATTCTCTGTCCCCGGTGATGCACAATGCTGCCATTTCTCACTTGGGTGTCGATTTTGTTTACCTGCCGTTTCCGGTAAAACCAGAGGATTTAAAGGCTGCGCTGGCAGGATTTGCCGCGATCGACCTTCGGGGATTTAGCATCACGATTCCTCACAAACAGGCAATCTTACCGCTGCTGGCGGAGGTTTCTCCCATTGCTAGGGCGATCGGCGCAGTCAACACCGTCTACCGCACTGACAAAGGTTGGTGCGGCACAAATACCGACGTAGAAGGCTTTCTCGCGCCGTTGCAAACAGAGGGTTTTCCCACTTTCCGATCAGATTCCGATCCCCCCCAGCCCCCCTTAAGAAGGGGGGAGAATTCACTCAAAGTCCCCCTTCTTAAGGGGGATTTAGGGGGATCTCCGGGTTTAAAAACCCCCCTAGGGCGGGCTTCCGATTGGAGTCAGAAAGTAGCGGTAATTTTGGGGAATGGCGGGGCGGCGAGGGCTGTTGTGGCTGGATGCGCTCAATTGGGATTTGCAGAGATTCACGTTGTCGGCCGCAACGCCCCCAATTTAGCGGAATTTCAACAGAGTTGGGTGAATTCTCCGATGCCGATGCAGAATTTGCAGGTGCATACTTGGGATAATTTGTCAATGTTGATTTCGCAGGCCGATTTGCTGGTGAATACAACTCCTGTGGGAATGCACCCGCACGGGGAAAAGTCGCCGGTTGCTGCTGCTGCGCTCGATCGAATTTCCGCAGGTGCGATCGTTTACGATCTGATTTACACCCCGAATCCTACTCAGTTGCTCAAAGATGCACAGCTTCGCGGTGCAATACCGATTGACGGACTAGAAATGCTAGTTCAACAAGGAGCAGCAGCCTTGAAAATTTGGCTGGACACAGAATATGTCCCTGTGGATGTAATGCGCCAAGCCTTGCGCCAGCATTTAGGTTTAGACTAATGCCGTCTCCTCCTGGAGCCGGACACGGCAGTGCCGTTTCCCGGAGGAGGTTAAGAATTTGACCTTGAATTCGCGCTAAGCTGAGTAAAATATATTTACGCTGCAATTGTTATGAAATTTCGAGCTATCAGTCTTCTTTTTGCCACTTGGGCGATCGCAATTTTGAGTTTGGTATTCACTCCACCAGCTTGGGCTACCACACAGATTAAACTTTCCGATCTTTCCTATCACGAATGTCCCGCAGAAATGGCAGAAGGAACAGTCACCAGCGGCAGTTCTATGGAAGCTAATTGCTTTTTGATTACTGGGAAAGCTGAAAATACTAGCGGCAAACCTGTTTTTGATGCTGATATTTTCGGTCGTATTTATGATGCAGATGAAAATCCAGTGATGCAAAACCGGACTCGCTTAGGTTCTATCGAAGAAGTTCCTCCCGGAATTAGCGATTTTCAGCTCAGAATTTCGGTTGCAGCCAATCAACGAACACCTTTGCAGCTCAAGCAGTTTAAAGCTACAGGTTTTACTGGCGTGGTTCGCCGTTAGTGAAACTATAGCCTTTCGAGCGAAATATGAGGTGCTCATGGGCATAGGGCATAGGGCATAGGGCATAGGGCATACCTCACTTTTTCGAGAACGGCTATAAATGTAAATTCCCCCTATAAGGGGGAAGTTTTAAACCCTATTTTTCTGATAACTAAAAAGCGGTTTGCAAGCTGCCCAAAAGACCGATCAGAAATTGCGAGCCAAACTGAAGTACAAAAAACGCAATCATTGGAGAAAAGTCAATACCTCCCAAGGGGGGAATAATTGAGCGGAAGAGATTGAGGTAAGGATCTGTTAACTGACTCAAAATCGAAAACGGGGGGTCGTACCAATTGATGTTGGGGAACCAGCTTAACAGTACCCTAATAATCATCAGGACTAGATAGATTTGCAGAAATGTCGCTAGCGTGTTTGCCAAAAGGCCTATTGAATAACTCATAAATTTTGGTTGTCGTTTGAGTAAAGTTTACAGACACTTTAACTTTGAGTTTAGCATAGCTGCGGAAGAGGGAAGGCACTGAGGGTAGAGGCTGAGCAATTTTGTGGTTCCTTTTTACTTTTGCCTTGGTTTTTAATGGGAAAGTTGAACAGAGAAATGTGCGACAGTTGGTCGATCGCCCGCATTCTACTCCCCGACTGCTCTAAAATCTTCAATCTTATTCAGGAGTCAGGGGCGATCGAACCCTCGCTGTTGTGGGCTGGCGCGTTCCCGTTGACATCGCCGAGTTGCAGCCGCACGTCATCAATTGCCTGATTTAGCTGGGCAATTTTATCTTCCAAACTCAGCCTTGCTACTTCCATCCCTTCGGCTTCGAGTTGGCTGGCTTTCCTCTGGCGCATCTTTCTGATCTTGGCATCGGAAGGATCGCTCAGCAAAGCTTCAGCAGCGCGCCTCGACAGCACCGCACCCAAAACTGCCCCTACCAAGCCCCCAACTGCGGCTCCCGCAATAAATCCGCCTGTAAAACCCTCTCGATTGCTCATGGCTCAACTCAACTGCGCGATATTTCCTTGATTTGTCTATTTTTACACTCTCTGGAGCGATCGACCTGGAGAGGATTTTAGATTTTAGGTTTGAGATTTTAGGTTTGAGATTGAAATACGATCTCGAAAAATGCTTCGGAAGCACAAAGCCCACAGGGACATCAAGTCGGTTAATTGTCGGGTAAGGCGATCGTTCCAACTTCAGAGTTGAAGCGAATCATCTCCAAAGATCGATCGCCATACATATCTTCAATGTGCTCCAAACAGCAGTCGATCGCAAAATCGTTCAACTCAGCAGGCTCAATCCCGTACATATCCTGAAACACTTCCTCGTCTACCCGACAAAAGCGCGGGCGATCGGCATAAATTCCGCATTCCCTCGTTTCTTTGTCAAAGTTTATACACCAACCGTCATCTCCCACTAAGCTCAAGTAGAGCGCCAATTGCTCGGTAGATAAATACTCGTCCAGGTCAGGGCGCTCTGTTGGTTCTAGGTAACAACAAGCACCGCACTGCTTTACGCAACGCCAAGTAGCCATAATTTGATTTTAGATTTTAGATTTTAGATTTTAGATTTGGAGCATTATCTGGAAAATGCCCAACTTTAAGAGAGATTAAAGCCTTTCAAGTATACCAAGTGCCAGCGCCGCAGAAGGAGTTCGCGAAAAGACGGTTCGATTTTTGATTGCGAACACTCTCCGGTAAAGGCATCCAGCCCTGGTTCCTGTACGGATGACTGTTTTATGCTTGGGGCTGGCTCTTTTTTGGCTGTGAGCTTTATCAAAATCTACAAGTACATCACTTGTCAAGTATGATGTACCTGATGGTAAATTGAAGCCTCGGTAGACAGTCGCGGATAATGTTGATATGTATAGACAACCGCGCGATATGGCTACCAAGCGACCAAGAACTACCATCAGCTTTGACTTTGACGAGTACAAGGAGTTAAAAATTTGGGCTGATTCTGAATTTCGTTCCATTCCTCAACTGGTTCTTGTCTTGGTCAAGAAAGCCTTGATAGAGAGGAATAAACGATCGTCAGATCCAGCCAGCGCACCTCCGAGTGAACCTGATAGCTCCGGACTCACATAAACCAAACCCCCGCCAACTACCAAAGCTAAGCGGGGCAAGGAAAGTAAGGAAGCTGGCTAATATCTAGTATAAATCTAGCAAAGGAGGAACAACACCATGATCCAAGCCCAAACAATCCCCAAAACAGTCACTTTTGATGAGTTCGCAGCCTGGTATCCAGAGAACTCAGTTCACCGCTACGAACTACACAATGGAGTAATTGTCGAAATGCCTCTAGGAACTGGCCGCCATTCCGGTGTTACAGGTTTTATCAGCTTAAAAGTAGGAGTTGAAATTGACCGACGCGAATTACCTTACTGCATCCCTGGTGACTGCCTGCTTAAACCCACTCGCGATGAGGCTGGTTATCAGCCCGATGTAATTGTCCTAGATCAAGCATCTCTGGCAAAGGAACCGCGCTGGGAAAGGGAGTCCATCATCACGATGGGGTCTTCGATCCGACTGGCTGTAGAGGTCGTCAGCACGAACTGGCGAGATGATTACCATTTCAAATTTGCTGATTACGAAGAAATTGGCATCCCTGAATACTGGATTGTGGACTATTTGGGTTTAGGTGGCCGCAAGTTCATTGGGAATCCCAAACAACCCACCCTTTCAGTTTGCCAGTTAGTAGATGGGGAGTATCAGGTAAAGCAGTTTCGGGGCGATGACACTGTTGAATCGCTGGCTTTCCCAGAATTGAGGTTGACTGCCGAGTTGATTTTTCGGGCAGGTTTGCCTCCAAGCAGCCCCATGGATGAACCGGACTAATTACGATCGCCCAAACTCAGGGTTTTTTAGCCGAATTTGCGATCGCCCGCAGGTCGATCGTTCTTTACATTTTGTTGAATTTTGTAAACTTCCTTAAAAAAGAGGGCCGATCGCCCGGTAAAATCAGAAGCGGATTTTCTCATCAATCTAGACTTACTCACTACAGTCAGGAGGACACATGGACTTTATAACGGATCTTTTTAACGGCGGAGGCCCTGTAAACTTGCAACTTATTGTTCAGGTAGCTTTACTGGCAGCAGTCGTGCTTTCTGGCCCGATCGTGATTTTTCTGTTGGCAGCTAAAGGCGGCGACCTGTAATTATACCACGGCTGGCGATCGATAGTTGAGAGTTTTGCATAATTTAAAATTCAAAATTCCCAAAGCTCGATCGCCACTCATAGTTAGGACGGGCTAGAAGCCCATCCCACAAAAATCTTTTTTCTTGTGGGATGGGCTTCTAGCCCGTCCCAAAATTTGATTAAAAGGACTTTTGCAATCTTGTCTATTGACTTGCAGCGCAGTAAATCTGCGACGTTGAATTTTGGTCTCAAATTGTCGATTCGATCCTAACCTTCGTGTTGGGGGCTTGTACCTGTTTTTGTGCGGGCGAATTTTCCCTAAATTTCACCCCGATGAATTAGGTTTACCAGAAAGAATTGGTTGAAAGCCGGAACACGAGTGAGGGAGAAATTAAAATAAGACTATTCATTGCTTCAATCCTCGGACTGACCGGAAGAGGTAGCTGTCAACTGTCAACTGTCAACTGTCAACTGAAGATCAAATACCGAGGGCGTGTTTAGCCGTTTGAATCAAATTCTCGAAAAAAGGTAGAGATACATCGACTTCTCTAGCATCCTGGCGGGAGTTACCCAACAAACCCATGCTTTGTCCAGGTTCAACAACCAAAACTTGCCCTTGAGAATTGCGAATTCTCAATTCCTCTTGAGAACCGGCGGGAGACAGACTACAAGAATAAGTGCGATCGCAATAATCAAACTCAACTTTTCCAAACACCGACGGCCTCGAACTAGCAGCACTGGCCACTAAGCGGACACCCAACAATTCCAACTCAACCGAAGTCTTGCCATTAAAACTATTTTCCCGCAAGCGGTACGCAATATCAACCCGCCGAGGCAACGGAAAATATTCACCCCAACGCCACGCAATCCCCTTCAAACTAGCCGAACCTTTTTCATCTTGAGTTGCAGTTAGTTTAACATGACCTCCCTTACCAACAATTTTTTGTTCAGTAATACAAACATTAGGCGTCCAAAATACAGGAGCCTTATTTTCAATCCCGCAAGGTTCTAGAGCATCAATTTGTCGGTAAAGGTCAAGATTAATCTCAGCCAAATCCGCTCGCACATCTACTGAAACCAACGGCTTGAGGTGTTCCGGCTGCAAACATTGATTCGCAAAAATTGACAGTTGCTTGCGGAATTGTTCGAGATTCTTGGCAGGCATCGAAAAACCGCCAGCCGCCTTATGTCCACCAAATTTAGTTAATAAATCAGCGCAAAAATTTAGCCCGTCAAATACATTAAATTCAGGAATTCCCCTCGCCGAACCCCGGATGATATTACCCGTTTCGCCACCCTCATCCTCAAAAGTACCGATAAAAACGGGTACGCCGTAACGTTCGAGCAACCGAGATGCTACAATCCCAATCACCCCGTGGTGCCAACCGGGCTGCACGACAACTAAAACTCGTTCCTGCTGTAAATTGAGCGCACTTTTCTCGCACCAAGCAATCGCTTCCTGCTCAATTTCCTGACACAACTCCTGACGGCGCTGATTGATTTGTTCGCACTGCATCGCGTTTTTGAGTGCCAATTCGCGATCGTCCGTTGTCAGCAACTCTATCACAATTTGAGGGTCAGCCAGCCGCCCCACAGCATTAATCCGCGGGCCCAGCCGAAAACCAATATCTTCAGGCTTTAAGGTATTGTTAGCTTGAGTTTTTGAATTAAAAAGAGGTAAATTTTCCGCACTTGCAGGCTGCACTCCCGCCACCTGAATCAAAGCTTGAACTCCGGCTAATTGCGAGTGAGGCAAAAGTCGCAAACCCCGCTTTACCCAGCGGCGGTTAACTCCTGTCAGAGGCGCCAAATCTGCAATAGTTCCCAAGGTAAATAATTCCAGCAGCGGATTCACCAACCCGCCAACTTTCTTCAAATCTTGAGCCAAAGTAATCGCCAAAACATAGGCAACGCCTACTCCAGCCAAACCGCGATAGGGCGAAGATTCCGCAATTAATTTTGGGTTGAGAATAGCATCAGCCGGGGGCAGTTTTGGCGGCAAATCGTGGTGGTCTGTAATAATAACTTTTACACCGAGTTCTCGCGCTCTGGCAACTGGGCCATAGGCTGCAATCCCGTTGTCTACCGTCAGAATCAGAGCCACACCTTCGGCATGAAATTCTTCTACAATGCGATCGTTAATCCCGTAACCTTCGTGCATCCGGCTGGGAATCGCATAATCAACATTCGCGCCCAAAGCCCTCAGAGCTCGCAGCAACAAAGCCGTGCTCGTCATCCCGTCAGCATCGTAGTCGCCACAAATCGCAATTTTCTGCCCTGTTGAAATCGCCTCCCGCAACAATTTGACACTCGCAGCCAAATCGGGAAATTCATCCAGTGGCGCCGGCAAAACCAGAGATTCCGGTTCGATAAACCCTTGCACTTCTTCGAGAGAATCGATACCGCGATTAATAAGTACCTGTGCTAGCAAGCATGACAAACCGATTTCATTGGCAAACTGTTCGGCTTGCTGTGGTTGAGGCGAATAAATTTGCCACCGTTGGTTCGGCAATCGGGGAGAATGCGGGGGTACAGATGTCGGTAGCTCTGGCACGGAAGCTGAGGTCTAAAGATACATAACCAATCTTACCTAATTAAGTGTCTAATGAAATCAATATTAGATTGGCGATCGATCGCAAAGATGAGTTTTTTCGGTAAAATCCGAAGGTTGTGCGGATAAAAGCAGCGTGGTGAACAGTTGACAGTTGACAGTTGACAGTTGACAGCGAAGTGATAATAACGGAGATTTAAACTCGGTTCTTATCACAATCTGCCGACCTGAGTAAGGGCTTCAAACCCTTGCTATTCGGTGAAAGTGCGATCGCATCTGAAAACAATGTCTAGCAGGCATTTGTCACGCCCATACAGTCCCCAGTGCTGGATTTTATTTTAACAGGAGATTGTGATGATTACAGAAAAGCGGCCCTGGTTTAAAGTTGCCTTCCAGTTTCAAGGGTCGATCATTTTTTTCATTTGGCGCCGCGTCATGCTGTGCGCTAGTTTTGGGTTGTTGATTTCGGTACTGTACTTTTTTAACTTCCCAGTATCCTTGCCCATCCTATCAAGCATTGTTCCCAGTATAGTCCTCGGCTTATTGTTAGTGTTTCGGACAAATACAGCTTACGATCGATTTTGGGAAGGCCGGAGGTGCTGGGGAACCTTAATTATTGCAGTCAGAAATTTGGCACGTCAAATCTGGGTATCTATTAGCGATCGAGAACCGGATGATTTAGCGAAAAAAAAGTCTACTTTGCGATTATTAGTGGCTTTTGCCATAGCAATGAAATTGCACTTGCGCCAAGAACCAATTAGCTCAGAAATAGAGCCTTACGTACTACCCCAACAGTATGAGAATCTCAAAAAGATGAACAATCCTCCCCTCGAAATTGCTTTTTGGATTGGGGATTATTTGACGATACAGTACGAGGCAAATAACCTCGATGTCTATCGGCTAACTGCGATGAATCAGTTAGTAAATAACATGATTGAGGCCTTGAGCGGTTGCGAGCGGATTTTGAGAACTCCGATGCCTCTTGCTTACGCGATTCATCTCAAACAGCTACTCTTGCTTTACTGCTTGGCACTGCCTTTTCAAATGGTGAAGGAGTTAACTTGGGGGACAGGCCCTGTGGTAGCTTTAATTAGTTTTGCTTTGTTCGGTATCGAAGAAATCGGCATTGAAATTGAAAATCCTTTTGGACACGATGCCAATGATTTGCCTTTGGATAATATTTGTGCTACTATGCAGCGCAATATCAACGATTTAATTACTTTATCTCCTAGCGTTCATGCTCGGGCAAAAGAGCATTAAAGTCATTAGTGATTAGTCATTGGTTATTGGTTATTGGTTATTAGTTATTGGTTATTGGTCATTGGTTGTCGAGCGTTAGTCATTGGTGATTGGTTACGCTTTTGTGCATTTAAATTGTATTTTTACGGCGGGCAGGATTCCCGCCCCACAAAAGTTTAACTTTATTCGGACGTGCAATTTAAATGCCTCGGAGCTTATTTGTCTTATGTTTCTTGTTCGTTCTAATAACCAATAACCAGTAACTCATGCCCTATGCCCTATGCCCATGAGTACCTCATATGGAGATCGAAATGCTATAGCTTCCGCCTAACGTTAATTTCTAGCAATTAACCACATTAACCCAGCTAAAACCAACAATAAAGGCGTCAGCCAATCTCCCCACCGCACGTACAAAGTCCGAGTTTGCCGCCGATAAATAGTAGCATCTCGGACTTCATAGGTATTAATTCCAGACTTCCAAATCGTCTCGCCGCGAGGATTTACAAAAGCAGAATAACCTGTATTAGTTGCGATCGCAGCCCATCTATCAGTTTCAATGGCCCGCATCACATCCAAAGCGTGATGCTGAGCCAGCATTGGCGGTTTGTAATGGGCATTGTTGGAAGCTGTGAGTATAAATTCACCTCCATTTGCCGCCTGATATCGGAAAACTTCAGCAAACGCTGAATCGTAACAAATTCCGACAATAGCGTGGCCAAACGGCGTATTAAACCATTGTTTTGAGTTCCCTGGTACTAAATGAGTATCTAAGGGAGACAGCCGATTAATAATGCCGCCTAAGATTTCGTAAAAAGGGATGTATTCGCCTAAGGGCACTAGCTTGAGTTTATCATACCGGCTGACAATTTCTCCTGTTTTGTCGATCGCCAATAAGCTATTAGTCATGCTATCTCCTTCCTGTCCGAATCCTCCAACCCAAGCCAGAACACCGCGTTGGAGAATCGCTTGGTAAAAAGAAAGAGTAGAACGTTGATACTCGTTTGTCCAGATAAAAGGCAAAGCCGTCTCTGGAAGCAACACAGCATCTACTCCTCTGTCAGCTAACTCCTTATATCCAGCCGTGTAACCTTCCAAAGCGCGCCGCCAACCACCTGAGTCAAACTTAATCTCGTTAGGAATATTGCCTTGAATAATCCCAATTTTTAATCCTGTTCCCGCCTCTTGAATTAACGGGCGATTGTACAAACTCCAGCCGACAATATGCAAAACTAAAAATAAACCCGCAGGCAAAATATAAGCAACCCACTTCTTCCATCTTCCTTCTCCCTTCTTCTTTCTTCCCTCCTCCTTCCTCCCATCCGTTACATCCCGTACATTGCTCGTTGCCGAACTTCCCTCTTCCTTCTTCCTTCTTCCTGCGATAAAAGCTTCAGCAATTAAGCCATTTACTGCTACAATTGCCGCTGTTACTGCGCTGGGCCCGGAGAGTTGACCGAGGTGCAATATGGCTAAGTTGTGCGGGCTTTGGGTGTATGATAGTGATGTCCACCACAGCGAACCCATACTCCAAATACTTTCTAAGGCGCACCACAAAGCTGTACCAATTAACACGCGGGCCAACCCTGATAATTTAGATCTACCCCCCCCTGCCCCCCCTTGTAAAGGGGGGGAGTTAAGAATAAGAAGAGGATTTTTGCGTGGTAAAGTGAGGGAGTTGAGAATTATAAATAGCCACGCCCAAACAGTGACTAATCCGGCTCCCCAGAGGGTGATGAATGCCCAGCAAAAAAGTGCGATCGCCAAACTGGGCCACCAAGGAACTCCCAACCAAGTCATTGGGTGTATTCCCATAATCCAAGATATGGCTAATCCGTGATAGCCGATTCCCCAGAGAGCAGGAAGAAGGAAGAAGGAAGCAGGAAGAATGAATAGGAAAGAAGGAAGAACTTTTTGTTTTTTTTCTGTGATTATTGCTCGTTCATAACTGACAACCAAAACCCACAGGGGTGCTAATGCTACCCAAGCCAACGGCCAAGCATTGACTGGTGCTGTTGTCAATGCCATCAAAATGCCGCTGAAAAATGCGTTAGCGAAGCCCTCGAAGAGGATCGCCCCGCCGAATATTTGAGATTTCTCAACCGCGAGTTTTTCAAATTTAAGTCTTTTAAATATCGCCACTTTGATGATTACCAATTAAATATATAGCGGTTCTCAGAAAGATTCGCGGACGTTGTTGGGAAGAGAGCCCTCTTGGTTTCAGTGGTTATATAACCTGTCAGTCATACCTCACCTTTTTGAGAAAGGCTATAATAATTCTTAATCAATATATCATATCATAAAGGTTTGTAGTGAGGACTTTAGTCTGCATCCAAGAAAGGACTAAAGTCCTCACTACAAACCAATTTGATTCTGGTCAGTGTAGCGGAAACAATATCAAAAATAAATCTCTTAATTTATGCTTTCCAAAACAAAAAGCGCCCTCATTTGGAGAGAGCGCTTTTTATTAATCAACAGCTAAATTTAGCCGTTGATGGAAGGAGCAACCAATGCTACTGGGGTGACAGCACCGGCGGCCAAGTCGAGGGGGAAGTTGTGAGCGTTGCGCTCGTGCATAACTTCCATACCCAAGTTGGCGCGGTTGATGACATCAGCCCAAGTATTGATGACGCGACCTTGGGAGTCGATAATCGATTGATTGAAGTTGAAACCGTTGAGGTTAAACGCCATCGTGGAAATACCTAAAGCGGTAAACCAGATGCCGACAACTGGCCACGCACCTAATAAGAAGTGCAAGGAACGGCTGTTGTTAAAACTTGCATATTGGAAGATCAAACGACCGAAGTAGCCGTGGGCTGCAACGATGTTGTAGGTTTCTTCTTCTTGACCAAATTTGTAACCGTAGTTTAGCGATTCGCTTTCACTTGTCTCGCGAACCAAAGAAGATGTTACTAAAGAACCGTGCATGGCAGAAAACAAAGCACCGCCGAAGACACCAGCAACTCCCAACATATGGAAGGGGTGCATTAGGATGTTGTGCTCGGCTTGGAACACGATCATGAAGTTGAATGTGCCGCTGATACCCAGGGGCATTCCGTCAGAAAAGCTGCCTTGCCCGATCGGGTAAATCAAAAATACTGCGGTAGCAGATGCCACAGGTGCAGAGTAGGCTACGCAGATCCAAGGACGCATTCCTAAGCGATAGCTCAGTTCCCACTGGCGGCCCATGTAGCAAAAAATGCCGATGAGGAAGTGGAAAATGACGAGCTGGTAAGGGCCGCCGTTGTACAACCATTCGTCTAAAGAGGCTGCTTCCCAGATGGGATAGAAGTGAAGCCCGATCGCATTAGACGAAGGAACAACAGCACCACTGATCAGGTTATTGCCGAACATCAAGGAACCAGCAACTGGTTCGCGGATGCCGTCAATATCCACAGGAGGAGCTGCTACAAAGGCAATGATGTAGCAGGTGGTTGCGGTCAGCAGAGTTGGGATCATGATTGTCCCAAACCAACCAACATAAATCCGGTTATCGGTGCTAGTTACCCACTCGCAGAACCGTTCCCAAACGTTGCCGCTTTCGCGACGCTGTACGGTTGTTGTCATTTGTTTTATGATTGCTTAATTGAATTTTCAACGTTCTGTTGTGGAAATCTCCACGCTTATATTAGTAACACTATTCACAACAGTTTGCAAAGGGATTAGTGCTTATATTTGAATAAATTTATAATCCTTTACATAACTTGATTCTTGATGAATTTTTGTGGCTGTTTGCAAAGTAATATTACAGAATAAATACGGTTAAAATAAAGCGGGCAGAAGAGCTGAATCTTTCTTCTGTAGGTTGGTTCAGCAGTTAAGTCAAATTATTTTTGTTGAGGTCAAACTTCTTTATAGTTAAACATATCTTAATTGGCGATTGAGCAGATGAATTTTAATATTTGTTTACATATCCTAGGTGGATTGACGGTTGACAGTTGACTGTTGACGGTTGACTGTTGACGGTTGTAGAACGAGAATCAAATCATTGATGCTTGAGGAGTATCGGCTCTATTCAAGAAGTTATTTATGTTCTCACGGATGTGGCGATCGCACTAAATTCTCCAGAATCCGCAATCAACCGGATTCATCAACTAAAAACCCGGTTCATAAGGCGCTTTACAATTGCCATAAACCGGGTTTCTTTCGTAAATTGTGCCTAAAAATTAGCCTTTAGCCTGGGGGCCACTTCATGTGCCGTCCGCCGAGAATGTGAAGGTGCAGGTGATCTACGGTTTGGCCACCGTCATTGCCGGTATTAATCACGACGCGATAGCCGTTACTGAGTCCGAGTTGTTCGGCTACCCGTTTTACAGTCAGCAGCAGGTGTCCCATGAGGGCATGATCTCCCGATTCGGCATCGGCTAATTTGGGAATAGGTTTTTTGGGAATGACGAGGATGTGGACTGGCGCTTGCGGATTGATATCTCTGAAGGCGAGGGCTAAGTCGTCCTCATAAACGATGTCTGCGGGAATCTCTTTGCGGATGATTTTGCTGAAAAGCGTTTCTTGGGTTGTCATGGGTGTTAACGAAGTTCGGCAACGGGCAATGTACGGGATGTAACGGATAAATTTTCAGGGAAGGGGGAAGGCGGAGGGGACAAGGGGAGGGAGGAAGGGGGAAGAGGCAGGAGGAGAGAAGGAAGAGAAGAGGAGAAAAGGAAGAGGCAACGAAAAGTTTTTCTTGCCTCTTCTGATATTCATTAGTCATTGTTAATCATAATAGATGATGGATCGAAGACAGGCAAATTGAGGATAAAAAATAATGCTTGCGAGGGTTTGGAGTGCATCTATCGTAGGAATTGACGCGGTAAAGGTGGGTGTGGAGGCTGATGTATCGGGGGGACTGCCGAAAATTGTGGTTGTGGGGTTGCCGGATTCGGCGGTGCAAGAGGCTAAAGAAAGGGTTAAGGCTACGCTCAAAAATTCGGGATATGGTTTTCCGATGCGGAGTATTGTGATTAATTTGACTCCGGCGGATTTGCGTAAGGAAGGCCCGAGTTTTGATTTGCCGATCGCCATTGGCATTTTAGCAGCATCCGAACAGGTCAGCGCCGAGCTGTTGGGAGATTATTTGTTTTTGGGGGAACTCTCTTTGGACGGGAGTTTGCGGCCTGTGGCGGGGGTTTTGCCGATCGCCGCTGCTGCTGCCAAAATGGGTATTTCGGGGTTAATTGTACCAGCAGCCAATGCAAAGGAAGCGGCTTTAGTAAAAGGAATATCTGTTTACGGTTTTGAAAATATATTTGCAGTTACTGATTTTTTGAACAATCCTCAAGTTTATTCACCGATACAAGTAAACGGTAGAGAAGAGTTAGGAAAAACTAGGTTTCAGGGTCTAGATTTAAAAGACGTAAAGGGGCAAATTCACGCGCGGCGGGCTTTGGAAATTGCGGCTGCCGGTGGACACAATTTGATTTTTGTGGGGCCGCCAGGAAGCGGCAAGACGATGCTGGCGAGACGTTTGCCGGGTATTTTGCCACCGCTGACTTTTGATGAAGCTTTGGATGTGACTCAAATTCATTCGGTGGCTGGTTTGTTGAAGGATAAGGGTATGCTGGTGAGCGATCGACCTTTTCGCAGTCCTCACCATTCAGCATCCGGGCCTTCTCTCGTTGGCGGGGGCAGTTTTCCGCGTCCGGGTGAAATTTCCTTAGCACATCGCGGCATACTTTTTCTGGATGAATTAACTGAATTTAAAAGAGATGTTTTGGAGTTTTTGCGACAGCCTTTAGAAGACGGTTATGTGACGATTTCTAGAACCAGACAATCGGTGATGTTTCCGGCACAATTTACATTAGTTGCTAGTACGAATCCTTGCGCTTGCGGTTACTATGGCGACTCGATCCAACAGTGTACTTGTTCGCCCCAAAAGAGGGAACAATATTGGGCAAAACTTTCGGGGCCTTTGATGGATCGGATTGATTTGCAAGTGGCGGTTAATCGTTTGAAACCTGAGGAAATTACCAGACAGGCGACGGGGGAGGAGTCGGAACCGGTGCGGGTGAGGGTGCAGCGGGCGCGAGAGATGGCGACTCGCCGTTTTCAGTCAGAAGCTGGCTTGCGGTGTAACGCGCAGATGCTAAGCAGCCACATTAACCAATGGTGTCAGTTGGATGATGCTTCGCGGAATTTGTTGGAGATGGCGATTCGGAAATTGGGGCTTTCGGCGCGGGCTAGCGATCGCATTTTGAAGGTTGCTAGGACTATTGCGGATTTGTCGGGGGATGACAGCTTGAAGACTAATCACGTGGGGGAGGCGGTGCAGTATCGGACGATCGATCGGATGCAGTAAGGAGGATTTGTGCGATCGGGCGTAGGGAAAATGAGACATTAATTCATCTAAAATATCAGAATAAACGTTGATATAACCCTTCTCAGATAAGTGAGGTATGTTGTTGGGCTTCAGCCCTCTTATACTAATTGTATACTAAGGATCGCGAATTAAATAATTTACACATATTTGTGGGACGGGCGGGACGCCCATCCCACAAGAACAGTAAAAATTGTAAGTTATTTAATTGTCATTCCTAAGCGAGGTCGCATCAAAAAAAACATTGGGAGCATCTCATTTTTGTAAAAAGCATTTTTTATTATAGTGCTGTCCCCGCTCGCGTATTATACGATACGCGAGCGGGGACGCTCGCACTATAGCAATCCTAATTGATTTTCTAGATATGGAAATCCTAAAATCCTTGCTATATAAGGAGTCTACTAAGACAATTGGGTCGTTATCTTGTGCCAATCAGATCGGACAGCACTATAAGAAAAAAATGCTTTTTACAAAAATGAGATCCACCCTGGATTTGGGAATTATACCAAGCACAAACAAATATTGCTACAACACAATTATTTAGTGGAATGAACGTCCAAGTTGTTTCCTCAAATATTCTCGCCTGTGCGTCGTTAGCTCGATTTTAGATTTTTTCGGGTACGAGCGATAACGACACACCCTACAAAATAAATTTGGAAAATTGCTATTATTTACGACCAGTCAACAAATAAGTAACCATGTATCCCTTGCCCTTAACTTGAATCGCCCCTCGCTTCTGAAAAGTGTATTTATTCTTTAATATTTCGTAGGTTTCGGCGGTGACTTGAATGCAGCCGGTAATCCCGTGGGATTCCATGCGCGAAGCAATATTTACTGTGTCGCCCCAAAGGTCGTAAATAAACTTTTTTAAGCCGATGACGCCGGCAACTACAGGGCCACTGCTAATTCCGATCCGAATGCTGAATGGTTCGGAATGATTTAAGCTCAGAAACCGGATTTCTTGTAGCATATCGATCGCCATATTCGCCACCGCCTCGGCATGATCCTCTCGCGGAGTAGGTAAACCGCCGACAACCATGTAAGCATCACCAATAGTCTTAATTTTCTCCAAACCGTGGCGATCGGCTAAATGATCAAAAGCTGAAAAAATATCATTGAGCACGGACACTACCGCAGTCGCTGAAATTCTCGACGAAAGCTCTGTAAAGCCCACAATGTCGGCAAACATCACCGTTACTTCCCCAAAACTTTCGGCGATATTATGTTCATTGTCTTTCAAACGCAGGACGATCGCCGCCGGCAAAACATTCAGCAACAGTTGCTCGGATTTCGCTTGTTCCACTTCCAACTGTTGGTAAGCAGCCTGCAACTGTTCGGTTTGGAGAATTCTTTCTCGGGCTAGCTTTTCGATTTGGGCGGTGCGACTCAACGCTGTCAGCATATATGTCACCGGCAGCAGAGTCCACAACATCCCCATACTCAGAGTTCCCCAAGAACGCCAGTGCTTGCGAGTCTTCCGAATTTCCGGCGTTGCAGACACGTATAAAGACCACTGGCTGCCGCTAATTTTCAGCACCCTTTGGCAAGCCGCATACTGCGGGCCTGGATTGTCCAGAATCGGGCAGTTTGACCTTTGAGTTACTTTCGCAGCGGCCGATGCGGTGAACACTTGTTGGGTGGAGGATTGGAACAAAGCCGCAAATTGCGGAATTTGCCCGTCAGCAGCCCGATTTTGCAGAACGGGGTCGGGCGTTGGCGGTAACAACGGCAGTGCTTCTGGCTTGTCTGGAGGCTCGCTGGCGAGATAAATGGTGAGGTAGTCGGTATTGCGTCCTTTTAAAGAGGTTTGGAAAATATCTTTGCCTTGAAATACGCCCAGAACAAATCCTTGTAGCAGTTGGCGGCGGGATTCCAGGGTAGTCGGTTTAGTGCTGTTTTCGTAAATCGGAACTATTACCAAAAGACCCACTTCCGGCGAATTGCGCTGAATTAGACCGTCGTAGCTGGTGACAATCATTTCTCCAGTATCGCGCGCGCGATCGATCGCAGCGCGAATTTCTGGGTGGGAAGTGAGGTCAAATCCCAATGCTGTCTCGTTTCCCGCCGTTGGTTCGACGTAAAAAGCTGGGAAATATTCCGAACGCTGGCCGGCCTTGCGGAGTTCTCCCTGGGGGCCGCGCTCTGTAATCTGGAAGCTGGAGTCAGTTTCGGTTCTGGCTTGGGCTTCGTAGTTGGCGCGCTGGGAATTGGGAACGCGGGGGGCCCAAGCCAGCAGTTGCAGGCTGGGGTGAACGGATAGGGGACGGCCGACAAACCGAGCAAAAGAAGAACGTTCGACGACGCTAAACGCTTTCATGTAGTCGCTGAGGGCGAGAACTGCGTCTAAGTCTGAGTTGAGTTGGCGTTCAATGCCGATCGAAATATCGTCGATGCGGCGGTGCATTTCGTAGTCGTGGCGCCTGTCTTCCCAGTCCCAAACCAAGGCAAATGCCAGGGCCGAGAATCCGACACCCAAAACAAGTGTCAACCCGGCTGGAATGTAGCGAGACCAGGATAAAGGTAGTTTTTTCAGCATAATTGCCTAGCGAATAAGGGCAGCAGATGAGCACACCGCACAAATGAGATTAATTTCGGCGTCTCAGTGCCGTTAATTCAAAACCCTGATAACTCAAGCACCGACGGCAATTGGGGATTAAAAGAAGACCGTACGTTTTATCTAAATTTCCATCCTTTACCAGAAAGAATTGGTTGAAAGCCCGCCCGCCGGAGCGGGAGAAATTAAAATCAGAGTATTCATTACTCCAATCCTCGGACTTAAGGGTAGAGGTCGCTCTCAAACTGTCAACTGTCAATTGTCAACTGTCAACTGTTGAAACCGGAATTTCAATCCAGAATTCTGCTCCTTGTCCGGGCGCTGAGATGCACCGCAGACTTCCCTTATGTTTTTCTACCACAATCTGATGGCTGATGGACAATCCCAAACCTGTTCCAGACCCAACCGGTTTCGTGGTAAAAAAGGGGTCAAACAGGCGCTTGCTAACGTCTTCGGTCATTCCAGGGCCGCTGTCGGCGATGCAAATGACCACGCGATCGCACTCGCCGACATTGCTTTTACTATTGTTCAACCCAGCTTTTTTCATTTCAGTACGAATCACGATCGTCCGGGGTTGTTTGCGGTTTTCCACAGCGTCAATTGCATTGCTGATAATATTAAAAAACACCTGATTTAACTGCCCCGCACAACAGTAAATTTTCGATATAGTTCCGTAGTCTTTAATGATTTCAATTCGTTTTTCTTGAGTGTCGTGGTGCAATCGATGCTGCACAATTAACAGCGTACTCTCAATTCCTTCATGAAGATCTGCTAACTTTATTTCTGATTGATCTAATCGCGCAAAATTCCGCAGCGACAATACAATATCACTAATTCTTTCTACTCCTACTTTCATAGAATTTAGCATTTTTGGCAAGTCTTCCTTGAGGAAATCAAACTCTATTTGCTTCAGTGTTTCGGTAATTTGCTGAGCAGGAGACGGGTAATAGTGCTGGTAGAGATTCAAAAGTTCTATTAAGTCGTTAAAATAGATGTTGGTGTGAGAAATATTGCCGTTAATAAAATTTGCAGGATTGTTGATTTCATGGGCGATACCAGCCACCATCTGCCCGAGGCTAGACATTTTTTCTGATTGAATTAATTGGATTTGAGTATGTTGGAGTTGTTCGTAGGCTTCTTGCAATTGAGTTGCTTGTTTTCTCAATTGAGATTCCGAAGCTTGGAGTGCTGCTGCGGAAATTTTGCGGTTAGTAATATTTTCAATCATCCCTAAGTTGTAAATAGCTTTTCCTTCCCCGTCTCGGATCAAAGTAGCTGTCACATTTACCCAAACAGTTTTACCTGTAGCCGAAATATGGCGAATTTCGATTTGATAGCTCGGAATTTCTCCCCGATTGAGAGCGGCAGCAGCTTCGAGATTGTTTTGACGATCTTCGGGATGCCCAATTTCTATGAATGTTGTACTCAGCAATTCTGCTGCTGTATATCCCAGCATTTCGCAGTAAGTTTTATTGACTCGCACCAACTGGCGATCGTCTAAATTGGCTAAATAGATACCGATGGGTGCATCTTCAAATATTTTGCGAAATAGTTCCTCGCTGGCCCGGACTTTAGCTTCAAGTGAAAGCCGATCGGTGATGTCTTCCAAAGTACATAAAATGCCGACGACATTGCCGTAATTGTCATGCAAAGGTATTTTATTTGCATCCATCCAGCGCTGGGTGCCGTCGGCTTGCATTTGAGGTTCAATAATGTGATATTCAGCGGTATTTTTTGCCATGATCCGGCAATCGCAATCTCGGAAAAATTGTGTTTCTTCTGGCTTCCAGGGCATATCGTAGTCCGTGAGACCGGTGATTTCAGTGGGATGATTTAAACCTGCGATTGTGGCAAAGTTTTTGTTACCTCCCAAGTAAACTGAATCTAGATCTTTCCAGGCGATTAACTGAGGGATGTTGTCGATCACCAACCACAGCATTTTTTTGGATTTTTGCAAAGCTTCTGTGCGTTCTAGGACGCGCTTTTCTAGTTCTTGATTGGCTTGTTCCAGGGCAACTTTTGACTCGCTGAGGGCGATTTCTGCTACCTTGCGATCGCTAATATCGATTGTCACCCCTTCCCAAAGTATCTCGCCGCCCGGTTGCAGTTCGGGGCGAGCAATGGCGCGAATCCATTTCAGTTTTCCCGATCGCGTAACGATCCGCCCTTCATATTTCCAAGGTTGTAAATTTTTTCCGCAAATTGTGAGTGACTCTTGCATCGGTTGTAGGTCTTCTGAATGCACCAACGACCACATTAAATTTGAGTTTTTTTGAACTTTTTCTGGAGTTAATTCATAGAGTTCCCAACAGCCGGGACTGACATAAATGAATTCATTGGTACCGTCGAGATGCTGCAAGTATTGATAAATCATTCCCGGCAGGTTGCCGGCCATTTTTTGGAATCGGGCTTCGCTTTGTCGCAGTGCTGATTCGGCAAGTTTGCGATCGCTAATGTCGATCAACAAACCATCCCAAATAATGTCACCTTTTTCGCTCAGTTCGGGTCTGGAAGCCCCGCTAACCCACTTGATGCGATCGCCAGGTAACACTAATCTGCCTTCCCACCGCCAAGGATCTAAAGTTTTAGCTGAGATGGCCAGAGTTTCGTGGAAGTTTTGTGCATCCTCTGGGTGAATCATTTCGATCGCAGGAATAGCTGACTTTTGCAGCACCTCTGGTTCTAATTCGTAGAGTTCGCGACAGCCAGAACTGATGTAGGGGAATGACACAGCGCCGTCGGCTGCTAGCTGAAATTGATAAATCATTCCCGGAACGTTGGCGGCTAGTTTTTGCAACCTCGCTTCGCTTTGGCGGAGTGCGGTTTCTGCTTCTACGCGATCGGTAATATCATAAAATGACGATAAAATTGATGCTTCGCCCTTAAAATTAATCGCTCGCATCGACATCTTTGCCCAAAAGCAACTGCCATTTGCTTTCTTGAGGCAGATTTGATCGCTGTCGCTAAAGCCGTGTTTTTTGACTGATTCTAGCAATTGATGGCGATCGCCCGCATTAGCATAAAAGTCGATCTTTTTGCTAGCGATCAGCTTGTCTGAACTCAAACCGAAAGTTTCTCCGAGGGCAGAATTTGCGTACAAAATTGCGCTGTCTGAACGGCGCGTAATGATCGTAGGAATGGGAGTCGCAGTAGCGATCGCCCGCAATCTTTCTTCGCTTTCTTGCAGGGCTGTTTCGGCTGCGACTCTTTGGGTAATATCGTTCTGAACTCCGATAAAATGAGTGAGGTTTCCGTCGCCATCGAGGACGGGGGAAACAGTTAATTCGTTCCAAAAAGGTGTTTTATCCTTGCGGTAATTCTTGAGAATTACCTTAACTTCTGTTCCCGATCGCAAACTGCTGCGGAGTCTGTCTAATTCGGCGCGATCGGTATCCGGGCCTTGCAAAAACCGGCAGTTGCGTCCAATGACTTCTTCCCGGGTGTAGCCAGTCAGTTTCTCAAAAGCAGGATTGCAATATATAATAGGTCTGTCGAGCCTGCCAGCATCTGCGATCAGGATGCTGTTGCTCGACGCTGCGATCGCCCTTTCTAGGAGAGACAGGTGGAAAGAGTCTGTTGTCATCGGTGGCAATACACACACTCCGAGGGAGCGGACATGAAAATAAAAATTTATCGATAGCTTGACACATTCTTATTTTATCAAATTTTATCAAAAAAATGGGTCTAAAAACCCGTCTTTTAAGACTGATTTGCATTTAGGCTGTCCTGTGTTACCATAGTTAAGACTGGTTTGGTAAACAAAATGTTAAAAGCCTTCAAGTACAGAATCTATCCGACAAGTGAGCAATCAGTTTTGCTTGCCAAGTCGTTTGGATGTACTAGATGGTTCTATAACTATGCCCTCAACTTAACGTCTGAAACTTACAAGCAAACGGGGAAGGGGTTAAGCAGAAATGAAATAATCAAACTTCTACCCTCCCTGAAGAAAGAGTATGAGTGGTTGGCTGAAGCACCATCACAAGTCCTTCAGCAAGCTGCTTTAAATCTTTCTAGTGCTTTCCTGAACTTCTTCGAGGGTAGGGCTAAATATCCCAACTTCAAAAAGAAACAAAATAGACAGTCTATTAGATTTCCTCAAGGTTGTGAATTAAAAGATGATACATTGAAACTGCCTAAGATTGGTGATGTTCGTTGTAAAGTATCACGACAACCAGAGGGGACTCTAAAGTCGGTTACGGTTTCAGTTAATCCATCGGGGGAATACTTGGCGGCCTGCCTCTATGATAACGGCAAAGACTTACCTGAGAAATCAACAGAAGGAAAAGCCATTGGCATAGATGTGGGACTAACTCACTATGCTGTTACATCCGATGGAACCAAACATGGGAATCCCAAATACTATCGAAAGTATGAAAAGAAATTAGCGAAGAGACAAAAGCAATTAAGTCATAAGCTTAAAGGGTCTGGCAACCGCAACAAAGCTAGGGTTAAAGTTGCCAAAGTTCACGCGAAGATAGTTCGGTGTCGCGAAGATTTTTTACACAAACTAAGTCGTAAATTAGTTGACGAAAACCAAGTCATAGTAGTCGAGAATCTAGCAGTTGGAAACATGGTCAAAAACCACAAACTAGCTAAATCTATTAGTGATGCTGGTTGGGGACAATTCTGCACCATGTTGAAGTACAAAGCCCAGTGGGCAGGAAAAACCTATGTCGAAGTAGATAGGTTTTATCCCAGTTCTAAGACTTGTAATAAGTGTTTAAGTCGCGTGGATAGCTTGAGTTTGGATGTTCGTAGTTGGCAATGTCCTAAATGTGGAGAAAACCATGATAGAGATATTAATGCTGCTAAGAATATTTTATATGAAGGTTTACGAATTTTGACGGCAGGGCATACCGTTACTGCTTCGGGAGGGAGAGTAAGACCAAGTAAAGGCACTGCTTTTACAAGGCATCTCCCTGTGAACGAAGAATCCTAGCCCTTTAGGGGGGAGTGTCAATTTATTATCTTATTGTAATTTAGCTTTTTCCACCAAGCCTACAGAAAAAAAGCCGATAAACAAATAATATCGGGCAATTTCAACGGCTATCTCATTTTCGAGTTCTGATTTAAGATTTTCTCTCGCCGATGACTTATATTCTCAGGGTGGGGAGCAGATCTACAGCAGTTGCATTCTTTTTTGAAACTGGTATTATCTGCGATCGCCAATCAAAAATCGAAAATCGAAAATCGAATAATCAATCTAGATTGACAAGGCAAGGCTAGAACCCTGAGCAGTTTTGGTGACTTCTATCCTGGCTTGAAAAGCTTCTTTGAGGTGCGGCATATGGGTAACGGTGAGGATGCAGGCGAAGTCAGAGGCGATCGCATTAATGGCAGCAATTAGGCGATCGCACCCTTCCGCATCCTGAGTCCCAAACCCCTCATCAATAATCAACATTTGCAAAGCCGTACCCGCCCGCTGAGACAGCAATCTCGCCAGCGCCAGCCGAATCGCAAAATTAATCCGAAAAGCTTCGCCACCCGAGTAAGTTTCATAGGGACGAGTACCGCGAGCATCAGCAATGAGAATGTCTAAAGTGTCAATCAATTTAGTTGCTTTTTTAGAAGCAGCCGCCCGCTGAGTAATAAATTGTACGTGCAACTGATTCGCGCTCAATCTCGACAATATCTGATTGGTTTCAGCTTCCAGTTGAGGCAAAACATTTTCAATCATCAAAGCTTGAATCCCGTTCTTGCCAAAGGCTTGACCCAACTCTTGATAAACTTTGTATTGGCGTTTAGCAACCTGCATTTGCTCTTTTTGAGCGACTAACTGAACTTGCAAATCTTCTAGATTTTGCTGCTGTTGTTGGAGGCGTCCGAGACTTCCCAAATGTTGGTCTAGCTGCTGGCGGCGGCGGCCCATTTGTTGTTCGATCGCACTTATTTGAGCAGTCGGATCGGGATGTTCTTGCAACTGCTGGTTCATCGCTGAACTTTGAGCGGTGACAGCTTGCAAATCACGATCGCGCACGGCGATCGAACTGGCGATTTCATTAACCCGCTGCTGCACTTGCGGGAATTGCTGAGTTGCCGATCGCAATTTTTCAGCACGGGCGATCCAAAACTGCGTTTTACGCATTTCGCTACGGACGTGTTCGTGCTGTTCCAAGTTATAGCCAACTTCCGCGATATATCTATTTAAAGACAGAATTTGCTGCTGAATTTCCGAGCTATTTTTTTGCTGTTCAAACTGTTGCTGTACGGCGGCTAATTGAGTTTGCAAATCCGGGCGGCGGCTGTTAATTTTATTAAGTTTCTGCTGAGCGTCTTTGATTTGAGCTTGCTTAATTTCCGCCCAGCGCAAACGCTTTTCATCGCTGCGGGCGAGGGAGTGGCTGCGATCGCTATAATTGAGCTGTTGCAGTTGCTGTTCAATTTGCTGAAGTTCCCTCAAATCATCAGATCCATACTCGCCAGTACGCAACAACCGCTCGATTTGGGCAGCATCTTGACGCATACTTTGCAGTCGAGTTTCATCTTGGCCCAGGCCATCCAATTGAGCTTGCAAATGGCTGCGGCGTTCCCGCAATTCTTGGTAAGGCGCTAATTCCTGTTCTAGTTCGCGGTATTCGTGTCTGAGGACTTGAATTTCGCGCTCGGAAACTGCCAACTGTTCGCGGACAACCCACAGTTGATTCCAGATTTCTTGCTGTTGGGAGTGGTGCTTGGTGACTACCAAATTCCAGTAGTGTTCGTCTAAAGGTCGATCGCACAAAGGACAGGCGCCAAAACCCGAATCGCGCACAATTAAAGGCGAATTCGCTTCCTGAGTTTCCCCAAACTGGGCAGCTTTACCTTCCCCCGCGCTAGTTTCTGCTTCATTTTTCCGCAACAGTTGGAGTTTTTGGTCAATTTCCGCGAGTCGGGTTTGATAGTCGCGGCTTTTAGCTTGCAGATTTTCTAGAAAGCTGTGCCTTTCTTGGCCTTTTTCGCGGACTCGTTCCTGATAAACTCGCTTGTTTTCCAACTGGACAATTTGATGGGCGATGGCCGAGATTTCCTGCTGCAATTTCGGCTGTCGCTGCTGTTGCTGAACTTGCACCTGTCGGTTGATTTCGGCTAAGCGGGCGGTTAAACCGGCATGGGCGCGATCGAGCTTAGTTTGCGCCTGCTGCTGCTGTTGGAGTAGCGGCGAAACTTGCAGTTGCAGTTGTTCTAGTTCGTTAAGGCGCGATCGGGCTGCTTGCAACTGTGCGAGTCCTTTGTCAACCTCCGGCTGCTGCTTGAGAACATCTAGAACATCTTTTTCATCTTGTTCTAAGACATCTAATTGAGCTTGCAACTGCTGAATTTTGTTTTGCAAAAGGCTCAATTCTTGCCGTTGCTGTTCTTGCAAGTTTTGGCGCTGATTTTGCGCTTGTTGGTGAGCTTTGAATTTTCCAGCCTGCGTCTCTTCTGTGGATTGTAAACTCTGAAAATAGGCAATTCCTGCTGTTATCTCATTTTCTTGGGCGAGCAGGGCTTGCAGCTCGTGTTGCTGCCGCTTGGCGGCTGCGAGTTCTTGCTGCAAGCGGCGGCATTCTTGAGAGATATTATAGTGTTGTTGCTGGTGGCCGGCGAGGAGTTTTTGCCAAGTTTGGCGGTTGTGGTGCTGGAGTTGCAGTTGCTGCAAATGTGCTGTGTCGGCTTGCTGCTGCGAAGAGAGCAAATCGGTTGCTTGCTGCAATTGAATTTGTTCGGATGCGATCGCTTCTTTTTGTTGCAGTTGCTCTTGGGTTGTCTGCAAGCCGTGTTTTAGGACTTCGACTTTGGCTTTAAAATCTCTGGCTTTTTCCTTGGCTTGTTCGGATAAAGTGTCGTATCGATCGAGTTTGAGGAGGTTGGCTAAAACTTGCTTGCGCTCGATCGGCTTTTTGAGCATAAACTCATCAGCACGCCCCTGCCGCAAATAAGCCGAGTTAATAAAAGTATCGTAATCTAGCTTGATATGTTCGAGAATTTTCTGCTGAGTATTTCTCAGCCCCTTGTCAGTGAGAGTGCGAAAACTGAGTCCATCCTGAGTTTCGGCGCAATTCAAGCTAACTTGAAATTCCAAACTTCCCGATTGTCCGCGCCGGCGGTTGCGAATCACCCGGTAGATTTGGCCGCCCGTAGAGAAAGTGAAATCAACTCGGACATCAATTTCGCCGATATGGATGATATCGTCTTCTGTATCGCTGCGACAACTGCCCCAAAGCGACCAGGCGATCGCCTCTAGGAGAGAAGATTTACCAGCACCGTTAGGCCCGCAAATGCAAGCAGTGTGAAGTCCGCGAAAGTCTAAAGCAGCTTCGCGATAGCTGAGAAAATTTTTGAGTGTAAGTTGTATAGGAATCATTTAAGGCCATCGCGCCATACAATCTATTTATAAATAACACTATTTGTACGCTGTTGGCTAGTTATTCAATCCAGATCCAGCACAATTGTCAGTGTATCTGCAATTTCTTCCATAATTGTTTCCGAAAGGCTTCCGAGTTGTCGGACAAATCTTTGTTGGGAAACGGAACGGACTTGAAAAGTGTCGGCGGCTGAGAGTTTAGCCAAGCCATTTTCGCTACTTGGTTCTAGTCGAACCATCCAATTTCTCTCTGTATATCGTTCTTTCCAGTCAGTGATGGGGACAATCACTTCAAGCAGCAAAATTCCCACAGTTTCATCGCTAACAATTACTACCGGACGAGTTTTGCCGATTTCTGCGCCAACAGTAGGCTCAAGTGCAACCAGCCAGATTTCACCTCTACGCATTAGTCTTGACCCCAGCGTTTAGGTATTCTTCCTCGGATTCAAAATATGGTTCGCTGTCTGGCGACCACAAATCATGTAAAGCACCTCCCGGCATATAATCCTTGACTGCTGCTTCTGCTGCGGCTCTGAGTCTCAGCTTTCTCTCAGCTTTGCGCTGGGCTTTTTGTTCTATGTCGTCGCGCATCATCCGCGAAGCTGTTTCGATGATTTCTAGGCGTTCTTCTGCTGTCAGATTTTTGAGTGCTGCTAAGATTTCTGTTTTGGTCACGGTTTTTTTGGGTGGTGGGTAAGAAAGTGCGATCCAACCATCATTATATCTTTGAGGAAAATCCATATCGGCGATCGCAGTTCAATTTTGGGTGCATCTGGTTTTTGAAGCCTGAAGAAGCATGACCGCATATAAGTTATTAGTTATAATCCCATATTGATTGCGGTCATGCTTCGCCCCTACGGATATAATTCCCAAATTGAGATACACCCAAAATTTTGCACCTCATCCTGGGAATTTCGGTGTTCTCCAAATTGCTTTTTCTTGTACGGGCGATCGACTTTACCAGAAAAAATTGGTTTAAAGCCCCAAGCCCGATCGCCCTTGAGAAATTAAAAGAAGACTATTCATTACTCCAATCCTCTTCCTTCTAGGTAGAGGTCGCTGTCAATTGTCAATTGTCAACTGTCAACTGAATGAAGGATAGTTGTTGGGATTTTAAACGATCAAATCCTCACTTGTTGCTGCTGCATTTAACTCCCCATCAGCAGATACAAAAGTCATCGCCGGCAAACTGTTAGCTGTGCAGAGGTTATTTATGCTACAGCCTGTTGCTAGCTGCACAGCATCATAGCCTCGCAATCCGTAGGTTTCAGCTAATGCCATTGCAGAGTTAATAATACTTTCGGTGAATTCTACAACTTGATAGTCAGATTGCAAATCACTCCTGAACTGATTGCACGCTGCTGTAGCATCTGTCGCATTGATACTTCTGCCACGCGACCTTCTCGTAATTGCAGCAACAATTTCCACACTGGTAATTCCAGCAATCAATATATCGTTGTTAAGTGCAGGATCGAACAAATTCAAATGCTCTGGGAGTAAGTCGAGCATTTACTCTTTCAAAGTAATCTTATAAATACTAAATTTTACGCCCGAAAGGTACTGCGCGATCGATTTGGCTCTTATTTCGTGAGTCCTCGCCGGACGACGAGCGAACTCGTGTGTTATTTCTTGTGGCCACGGCAAGGAGTAAGGAAGGCTAAAGGATCGAAGTCTAGATTGTAGGCGGCCCCATCCGCGAATCGGTTACATCCCCACGGCTCTTATCACGGGGGATGCAAGCTCGTTTTTCGTTAACAGACTTGCGTCAAGATTACTTGCACAAATTTATATCAATGCCACGAAAAGAAATCCTTTCGGCAAACTCCCAAATGCCGAAACCTTAGAGCAACTGGGATTAATAGTTGTGCAAGAAAACGCGCCGCTAGACACCAAATTTACCAACCCAAAAAATTCTAGGGAAACTCCCAGAAATGATGGCACTTTAGAAATTCCGTTATCCAGCTTAAAAACTACTATTTTGGAAAAAATCAAACAGTCTGCCAATCTCACAGAGCGATCGTACTCCGCTGCCAGAAAACCTGCGATTGGCGCAATTTATCCCTTTCTATCATCTGATGCCTTATGTGGATGTGATGGTCACAAATGGCGGATTTGGCGGTGTACAAATTGCTTTATCACATGGAGTTCCTCTCGTTGTAGCAGGTGCAACAGAGGAGAAACCGGAAATTGCGGCGCGGGTGGCATGGGGTAGCGTCGGCATCAATTTGAAAACGGGAAGACCAGCAGCTAATTACAGCTTATAAGACTGGACATCAAAGAGAAATTTACAACAATTATTTATAATCCTTGATCGATACCCAAGCCCGTAATACTTCAGCAACAGTCCAAGCTTGCGCGATACAACCCCGTGGAGTCATCGGCGCATCGCCATCGAAGATTTCGCTACAAGTGCCCAAACCGTGGGCTGTCAAATGATGTGCGATCGGTTCTAAAAATTGTCTAGCCTGAGTAGGATTTTTATACACCTGCAAATGTGCCAACACAAACGAACCTAGCAGCCAGCCCCAAGTCGTGCCCTGATGGTAGGCTCCATCGCGTTGTAACTGGCTTCCGCCGTAGTGTCCTTGATATTGGGAATGGTTGGGATCCAGAGATCGCAAGCCGTAAGAGGTTAATAACGATCGTCCGCAAGTATCGACAATTCCACGTTGTAGATCGAGTGTCAAGAGCGGTACATAGCCCTTCGCGCCCATTCCTGGTAACGATACGGCAAAGATTTGATTCGGACGTAAAGACGCATCATCGCCATCGGGACTGTCGAGGACATCGTAGCAATAACCCAGAGCGGGATTCCAGAACCTCGAAAATTTTGCTAAAGTCCGATCGGCGAGTGCTTCATATTCTTTATACGGTTTGCCAAGCTGACGGGCAAACTGAGCAATCGATCGCAAGGCACAATACCACAGCGCATTAATTTCGATCGGTTTACCAATACGCGGGGTGACTACCCAATCGTCTACTTTGGCATCCATCCACGTCAATTGCACGCCCGATTCACCAGCGTACAGCAACCCATCGCTAGGATCGAGGTGAATATTGTAGCGAGTGCCGCGACAGTGCCAATCGATAATCTCTGCCAGTACGGGAAAAAGTTCGGATAATAAGTCATCGTCGGCGGTGGTATCGTAATAACTGCGAATCGCCTCAAAGTACCAGAGCGTGGCATCGACAGTATTGTATTCCGGCACGTCACCCGCATCAGGAAAACGATTTGGCAACATGCCGCGATCCATATATTTAGCAAAAGTCCGTAGAATCGATCGAGCAATTTCCGCTCTTCCCGTTGCGATCGTCAATCCAGGCAGACTAATCATCGTATCGCGTCCCCAATCGCCAAACCAGTGATAACCCGCAATGATGGTTTTACCATTGGGTACGTCGGGCACCGGACGCTCTACAATAAACTGGTCGGCTGCTAATACGAGTCTATCGATCCAAGCCGGACGATCTGGTTTAGAAGTGGGGGTTGCGGGTCGATCTAGTTTCCAGGTATTGAGGAGTTTGTGCTGGCGATCGCGTTCTAATTTGAGTGCTGCTGTCCCATCTAGATTGGGCTGTGGGTCGGTACTAGCGACAAAAACGATCGATTCGCCCGGATTGAGGCTAACTGCGAAGGTGGCGGCGTGGAGGTGGTCTTCGCGATCGCTCAAACCGCGATATCGTTCGATCGCTAGATCGAAATCATAGTGCCAATTATGGGCGGGGGTGGCATTCGCGAGATCGCTTAATAAGTATAGCGGTTGAGCACCAGCATTGGCAGTAATACAAATGCTGCGATGCTCTGCCAGAGCCACTTTGCGAACGCATGGCTCGACGCTCATTTCCCAGCCAGTGCTGTGGGTATCACCATGATAATCGCGATAATTCACCAAGGCTTTGAGCGTTAACTGTAGCGGTTGAGTGGCGCGGCTCAATGTATAGCGAACATAGGTAGTATTGGCTCCCCACTGCATCCAGATCCGTTTCTCTAACAGAGCATCACCGCAAGCAAATCTCCAAGTGGGGATAGTACCTTCGAGGGCAAAACTTTCGATGTGACGATAGCCATGCGGCTCAATGCTGCCATTTGCCCAACGATTGGTATGGATGTCGTAGGTGAGATCGCCATATATTGCCACCTCATCCAACTTGGCAAGCAACAAGGTTCTACCCAAGGGTGGATTTAACGCCGCAACTAGCAAACCATGATAGCGTCGAGTCAACAGTCCAGCTACCGTACCAGAAGCATAACCCCCAATCCCATTGGTTAGTAACCATTCTCGCGTTTGAGCATTATTTAGATCGCCACAGATTTCTCGCCCAAATTCGATATTCATTTTGCGATTCACTCAACTAGATTGTGGATGTGGCAATGGCTAATAGCATCCGATATTTTAGATTCTATTACCCATTACTTGCGACCTAATTTCGACAACAACTCATAAGTTAGCAACTCGATCGATTAGTGTTGTCGGCTGAATAATTGCAGATTTACAGCACTAATATAATTAGCATCGGCTTGAGTTTCGGGAGCTAGTTGTTTTAATTCGATGTCCATTGCGATCGCGCTACGCTGTTCGGGAGGCACCCAATCTACCGAATTTGACTGAACTGCGCCTTCACTGTCAGTTACGATAAATCGGATTACTTCAACCGATCGATCAATCGATCGCCAACTCGTAAAGCATTAGCAATAATCGTCAATGTCGGATTGACAGCCGAACTGGAGGGGAAAAAGCTGCCATCGACTACATATAGATTATCCACATCGTGAGTGCGACAGTTCAAATCCAGCACTGACTTAGTGGAATCTGTCCCAAAGCGACAGGTACCGCACTGGTGTCCCACCGATGGTAACATCATCATATTGCGAGGATAGATACTAAACGGAATCGTCTGCTCTACCCGATCGACTTGTTTGAGCGTGTCAATCCAGCGTTTTGTCAATCGATCGCTGGCTGCTAAATTATTCGGCGTGTAGTCCAGATAGAGCCGATCTCCTCCGACGCGCACCCGATTTGTAGGATCGGGTAAGTCTTCAGTTTGCAGCCACCACCCGACCGTTCGATCTGCGATCGTCTTGAGTTCTGCCTCCGGTCGTAGTTTGAGGAGTGGGGCTAGGAGCGCAGGAGCTTCGGCTGGCAACATATCTGCTAGGACATTGCCCGTATTTTGAACTAAACCCATCGGATAGGGAAAGTCGGGTTCCCCCCAGTAAAAATCGCTAATACAAATGGTTTTTTGATAAACAGCAGAATTGAGTTTCGGACTCAGTTGTACCAACGCCGTACAAATGTGTTTCATCAGATTGCGTCCCACAAGATCGGAACTGTTTGCCAAGCCATGAGGATGTTTATCGTTACTCGATCTCAGTAGTAATGCCGCCGAGTTAATCGCCCCGCAAGCAACCACGATAATATTGCCTGTAAAGGTTTGCAATTCGCCGTCAATCTCTGCTTCTACTTGCGTCACTTCCCGCCCCGAAGCATTAGTGAGCAATCGAGTTACCTTGGCTTCCGTCACCAACGTCACATTATGATGATGGCGGATCGGTTCGATACAGTTGACATCAGCATCCGCCTTACCCTGCGTCAGACAGGGAAAACCGTCGCAAGTATTACAGCGAATGCAGTTACCCAAACTTCGATCGACTTCGTTGAGTTTCAATCCCAACGGTAGATTAAAAGGATGCAAACCGACAGTGGTAAACGCATCCGCCAGCTCTTGCAGCCTGGGTTCGTGACTGACGGGCGGGTAAGGATAGGGCTGAGTGCGTGCGGGTTCCGTGGGGTCGCTACCTGCTTGTCCATGCACGTCATACAGTTGCTCTGCTCGATCGTAGTAAGGAGCAAAATCGGCATAGTTGAGATCCCACGCTGGAGAAATACCATCTTGATGCGCGACGCTTTCAAAATCCCGTTCGCGCATTCGGAGTAGAGCCGCACCGTAGACTTTAGTGTTACCCCCTACGCAATAGTTCGTTGCTGGACGAAAGGCTCGATCGGATTTGTCAAACCACTGTTCTTGGGTATGATAGCGTTCTCGCTGGTAGACTTCCAAGGCACTCCAGTTTTCCTTTTCCCTAGGTAAGAATGTGCCGCGTTCGAGAATTAAGATCTTTTTACCGCTAGGAGCCAGATGATGTGCCAGCGTTCCACCGCCTGCACCAGTGCCGATAATGATAACATCGTAATGTTGGTTAAGCATGGTTTTCATCTCTATTGTTCTTGATAGTTCCACAACAAACCACCATCAACGACTACTGTCGAACCAGTGATATACCGAGCGTCATCTGAAGCTAGAAAAGCAACTACCGCCGCAATATCATCTGGTTTTCCAAATCGACCTAATGGAATATTTTTAAGCAAAGGTTGCAATTGAGCGGGGTTATTTAGTAGCTGTTGATTGATTGGCGTTTCGATCGCACCTGGAGCCACATTATTGATAGTAATACCCAATCTTCCCAGCTCTACCGCCAGATTTCGCATCATCATTTTCACGGCACCTTTACTAGCACAGTAAGTAGTGAAGTGTGGAAATGGTAATTCTTCATGAACGGAACTAATATTAATAATACTGGCGCGATTTTTGCCCGCATCGATTTGATGTTTTACGAAAGACTGTGTAGCAAAGAAAACTCCTTTGAAATTGATATTCATAACCGCATCAAAATCTTGCTCTGTTATATCCCAAAAGTCAGAATGTTTTTCAATCCCAGCATTATTAACCAAAATATCGATCGTGCCAAAATGTTCGATACTTTCAGCAACTAAACGCCGTACATCATCAACCATTCCCAAATCTGCACCGATACTATAACCCCGATCTCGATCGCAAAATCCATCAGCCATCAAGCAATTACCGCCGATCTCATTAATTGCCTTCAGCGTTTGTTCCGCGCCTTCAGGATTGGAACGATAATTGACAACAACTTTCGCGCCTTCCTGTGCCAATCGAATTGCAATACCTTGACCGATACCGCCACTACTACCAGTGACTAAAGCAACTTTTTCATTCAGTTTCATGATTTTTATTGTGAATTGATAGTTTGACAGCAAATCGGACTGATACACTCAGTAGTATGATTCGGGCAAAGCTTACTGCAAATTTGTCTCTGCACCTTCCGCTGCCCACTGCGTAAATAAATCTCTGCGGCTAATTGCATTCCCAATGGTGGTGCGATGCAATAAATCCAAAACCCATGCCATACTCCCGCAGGCAAAGCCGAAGCCAAACTGCGTGCGGGATTCATACTCATTCCCGAAAGCGGTGCTGCCAATGTGATATAAATCGCCACTAAAACACCGCAAAATAATCCCGTTAATTGAGATAGATGGGGACGATTTGACACCTGTAATACTAAAGTCATCAATCCAAACGAGAGCAGAAATTCAGCCCCAAAAGCTCCTGATTCTCCCGCCATTCCTGGAACTGTAACGATATAGTTAACAGCAGGATCTGCGATCGTTTTACCAATTAATACACCTGCTACCCAGATCCCACAGATCCCACCCAAGCATTGACACAAGATATAGAAAGTAGCATCGATAGTACGAATTTTCTTGAGCCGCCAGAAAGTCAATGTTACCGAAGGATTGAGATGTGCGCCAGAGCGTTTGCCCCAAGGAGAATAGATAATAGTAATCGCCGTCGTACCGATAATAATGCCCATTAATAAGCGACGAATCAGTGGATCGCCAATCGCTTGGTGGAGCGGCGAAGCTGGAAGTTCAAACGCGGTTGTTGCTAGAGTTGCCACAATCATAAATATTCCCAAACATAAAGCCTCGATCGCATATACCATGACATTCATGAATCGCTCCCGATAATTAACAAGCTGGTCAAGCTGCAATAAATTTCATTGCCACCCCATTCATGCAATAGCGTTTACCCGTCGGTTTGGGGCCATCTGCAAAGACATGCCCCAAATGTCCGCCACAGCGACGACAATGTACCTCAGTTCGAGTCATTGCAAAAGCTCGATCGATCGTCGTTCCAATAGCACCCTCGATCGGGGCATAAAAGCTCGGCCAACCCGTACCACTGTTATATTTAGTAGTAGAGGTAAATAGTGGCAAATTGCAGCCAGCACAGGCAAAAGTGCCGTTACCATGCTCCAAATCCAGGGGGCTACTACCCGCACGTTCGGTGCCATGCTGACGCAACACTTCAAATTGAGCTGGTGTCAAAATCTTCCGCCATTCTTGCTCTGTTTTCATAATTTCAAACTGATGATTTTCAGCTATTTTTATGGTTTTTCCTTGAACTTTGTTCGGTAAATAATCCGACAACCAAATCGAACCGATCGTCGCAATTCCAGCAGATAAAAAATAACGTTTTTTCATAGGATTAATCTACAGATCGAGAACTACCCTTGCCGTTTTGGGATGAGAAATACAGATGAGTACCGAACCTCGCTCTACAGTCGCACTTGGTTGTTCTTGATACTCCACTTCTCCTTCAGCAATCTTGCACGTACAGGTACCGCAAATCCCTGCACGACAGCTATATTCAGGTCGCAGACCATTTGCTTCGGCAAACTCTAAAATCGTCCCATCGGCAGGATTCCAAGTATGAGTTCGACCAGATTTACTGAAGACAATTTCTTTAGTATTGCTAGTTGCTGTGGTTACAGATTCACCCGCTTTTGCTGGTTTTGGCATTGCCTTGGCAAAGGATTCAAACATTACTCGCTCGTCTGCTACCCCCCACGTTCTCAATCCATTTCTAATCGCATCCATAAATGATGCCGAGCCACACAGAAAGTAATCTGCTTCAGTGGAACCACACAATTGCTGCATTTCTGGTGCCACTATATTTTGAATCAGAGCAGCATCGACATATCCACGCTGGTGATAATGTCCGATATCTGTTGCCATCGGTTGGCTATAGCAGTAGATAATATGTAAATTAGAATGACTGGCAGCGAGGGCATTAATTTCATCGCGAAAAGCATGATTTTGGCTATCTCTAGCACCATGTAAAAACCAAATGTGTCGCAATGGATTTAGTTGCATCGCCGCTTTTGCCATACTAATCATCGGCGTAATTCCCACACCATTACTAATTAAGATCGCAGGTTGGGGATGGTGAAGATTGAGTACGAATTTGCCAGCCGGAGGTTTTACCCAAATTATCGAATCTTCTTGGATGCGATCGTGCATAAAATTAGAAGCAATTCCTGGAGGTAGATCGGTACCGACTGGTGCAATTTCTCGCTTAATCGACAGGCGATAATAAAGTGGAGATTGATGATAATCGGATAGAGAATAAGTGCGGATTACTGGCTCGGCTCGCTCTGGCAAATCGAGTTTTATCGTCAGAAATTGTCCCGGCATAAAAGCCGGAATCGGCTCGTTATCTTCAGGATGTAAATAGAAAGATGTAATATTATCGCTTTCGCTTACTTTCCGCATGACGATAAATTTTCGCCAATCATGCCATCCCGAATTTAATGATTCTCGATCGCCTAAATCGTTAGACTCAACTTCATTATCTTTATTACGCTTACCCGAACTCAAACCGATCGCCGCACCGATAACAGAACTCGCTAACGAGGTGTAGACAACTAGCTTACTTGCAGATTCGGGAGTTGTCTGCTTTGGAGATTTGAGTAATTCTAAGGCAAGTCCAGCAGGAATTGTGACTAAACTGCCTAGAAAGATACCAGCAGCGATCGATCTAATAATGGGATTGGAAATTTTTTGTATATTTTCTAGCATTTTCTAATTCCTCGTTGGTATAGCTTCTTTCCAATAGAATCAAATTAATGGGCAAATATTTGACTGAATTCTATTTTGGTTATAGATATTACTTGTTGGCATCAACGATCTTCAGAGCAGGTTTATCCAAGTTTTCATGGCAGTAAATTTTGCTAAAATATAGATAGTGGGCAACAGCTCCCGCTCGTCGGAAAACCCGATGATTTTGGTTAAGATAATGCCCACCATCCAGTTCGATCGAGAGACTAAGAATACTAAATTCTAGAATCGATCGCAGAGGATATTACTTAACTTCACTGGGATTGAACCTAGCAATTTTGCCTTTTTTGACTGCCACAACCACATCGTAAACAGTACAGAGTGAAAGTGTAGTGTCATTGTTTTTGCTGTAAAGATTAACTACCATGCCCGCACCACCTGGTTGCACGCCAATTGGATTGAGATCTTTGGGATATAGTTTGCGGAGTAAGTCTCCACTACCTGGTTTACCTTTAACCGCTGTAATTTGGTCGATCTTTTCTTGCGTAGTTTCAGTTTGAGCGATCTTAACTTCTTGGGCAGATGCTTGGAGAGAATTAGGAGCGAATGATTGGAAGGGAACGGTGGCGATGGCGATCGTACCCAGAGCGATTGTTGTCAGCAGAAAAGAAGTAGCTTTCATGTTGTAAATCCTAGAATTGGGTTGTAAAAATTAGAAGTGAAGTCGAGTATAAAGATCGACTATTTTGGGATCGATGGTGCAGACTGAGGTTGTACCAGACAGGTTTGTTTGTCACATTCATATTTGTATAGCGATTCTACATAGGGCTTTTGCCAACTCAGCGGAATTTCCAACAAATCTCGCGTGCCAGTAAACCCCTGACCGATAAATAATAGTAGTGCCAAGCAGTTGAGAATGATATGGACGTTGCGCCAACGATTGCTGCGATCGCGATAAATATCTTGAATAATCGCTAATGAAAAAATCATTAACATCGCAGCAACGATCCCATAGTAATAATGGGAGACATACCATTCAGATTCGCGTCGATAGATCTCTGGTTGAGAACCGATCACTACTAAGCCCATTCCCGTTAATGTGGCAAATATGCCCAGCCAAATCTTTTCGCTCGATCGATATAAAAAGAACAGCGCTCCGCTAGTGGCGACGAACATCATCAGGATAAATACCACCCGAAATGGTTCTTTAATCCAAGCTTGTTGTTCGAGTATTTTTGAGAAGATCGGATGTGCCAGTCCAATTAAGGACAGCACTACAACCGAGCCGCTCAGCCATCGACCCAAATCTACGTGCTCTTTGCCTACAACTCCAGGAATTTGACTTTTCCCACCAGTTGCCACAGCTAGCCGTCGTTGGCGGGTTTGCCATGCCATTCTCACTACCATGCCGATGAGGGGGAAAACTACGGCAACGGCGAAAAAAGGATGCAATAGCAAGAATAGATCGTTGGCATTCATAAAAATAAATCCACAGCAGAAGATCGACTATTAACGTCAGTTAGCAGTTCGTTTTCGACTGGCGGACTGGGGAACATAGATGCTCCCAAAATCCCAACTTCTCACTCGAAAAATGCTACTAGCAACTTGGGTTATTAGTATCATCGCAATGGTTTTTTAAGCACGCCTGAAATGAACTTAATAATTTCCTGAATTTTTGGGTATAGATCTTTCAGCCGATTCTCAGCTAATTCTCAGTAACTGTCACGACACGTCAATTCACTGACATCTAACATCTAATCCTCGTCACGATCTAAGATTGCATCAGCCAGCGTCTTTGCCGCCTTACCCTGCAAGGCATCACCGTGCCGGTAGTGCCCTGAAGGAAAGGATCGACAGAATAAAACTGAATTCAAATAAAAGTAGACATTTAGAGTTGTAAATTATCATTGTAATGATGTACAAAGCGCCAAATTGCAGCAATATGATTTTCTAATTTTTTAGAGAAGGCTAAGCTCTTTCTTACCAACCCTTGATACTCGTTGTCGAATAGTACAGTTGAAGCGCTCGATATAGCTAGTAAAACCACTATCTTTATCTACACTTCGATGACGTTTGCTGGGCAATACAGAATCATAAGCACAAAGCGTGATCGGTATAAAATACTGCACATTGACGGTAAACTGGTGGCATTGAATTCCATAAAGATTGAGCCGATACTGCGCTACGATCTCCAATATGTACACCAACAATTTCCCTAGTCTGGGCATCCAATGCCAGCCAGACCCACTGCTGATTTCCTTTACTATCAACGAATGACCATAACTCATCCATCTGAACATTCAAGCGCTTTTTTTCTTTGGGAGTCACTTCCACTTGCTTCTTAACAGCAGCCGCT
>NZ_JAEQCT010000038.1:0-44597 GCF_020738205.1 Microcoleus sp. PH2017_24_DOB_U_A | reverse complement strand
GAATTGGGAATTGGGAATTGGGAATTGGGAATTGGGAATTGGGAATTGGGAATTGGGAATTGGGAATTGGGAATTGGGAATTGGGAATTGGGAATTGGTAATGGGAATTGGTAATGGGAATTGGGAGTTTTTTTTATTTACGATCGATATCAGATATTTTATCAATCATTTTTTCTTGCTTACCACCTATTGAGTTTAGATAAGCATTTAGCTTTGGCGACAAGTCATCAATTATTGGTTGGAATTTATTTACCTGTTCTATTCCCAACAATTTTCTAGCATATGCCAGTCTCAACAAACTGATTGTTTCATACAAAGAGCCTCTGGCAATCTTCACAAAACGCCGATTGTCTTGATAATTATACCTGCCCCGTCCTTCTGCAATATTAGCACAAACACTATCGGCTGCACGTACAAGTTGTTTCCCCATAGTATCTTTCGTAAAAAAGTCCCACTCTTTGACAATAAACCAAACCTGATTTGCTAGTTTTTCAGCCAACTTGTAAACATCCAAATCTTCAAAATCCGGTCTACTCATATCCCAACCCTCTATTACCTATTACCCATTACCTATTACCTATTACCTATTACCTATTCCCCATTCCCCATGATTATGTGTTCGATGACTCTTGTTGTTGGAATAGGCAGTAGTAACGCCCTTTCAGAGCCATTAATTCTTTATGAGTTCCGCGCTCGACTACAGAACCTTGATCCATCATAATTATTATGTCGGCGTTTTGGATTGTAGTCAGGCGGTGAGTAATGAAAAACACCGTGCGGCCGGCGAAAGATTCTGCTAAGTTGTTGCAAACTTGGCGTTCGGAATGGTAGTCCAAGGCGCTTGTAGCTTCGTCCAAAATCAGCAGTTTCGGGTTTTGCAAAATCGTCCGGGCGATCGCCAAACGCTGCCGTTGACCCCCAGAAAGCGACGCACCACGTTCTCCCACCACCGTATTGTAACCAGCGGGCAAGCCCATGATAAAATCGTGAGCTACAGCTAATTTCGCAGCTCGTACAATCTCATCCGTACTCGCATCGGGATTGCTCAGAGCAATATTTTCTTGGACAGTACAGTTAAACAGCAAAGTATCTTGCAGTACCACGCCAAGCTGACTGCGGAGCGAATATAATTCCACCTTGGCAATGTCATAGCCGTCAATAAAAATCCGGCCCGAAAGCGGGGCATAAAGACGCTGCAACAGCTTCATCGCCGTACTCTTACCGGAACCGCTTCCCCCCACAATTCCCACAAAACTGCCCTGGGGAAATTCCAAGTTCACATTCGCCAATTGCAGCGCGCCGCTCTCTAGGAATCGGAAGGAAACCTCTTCATAGGTAACCTGCCCTTGAATTGCCGGCAGCGGGATATTGCTCCGGTCTTCCTCGCTGGTTTCCGTGGGTTTGTCGATGATATCCTTGAGCATATCGATCGACATCGAGACCTCTTGGAAACTCTGCCACACGCTCACAAACCTGAGGAGCGAACCAGTCACGTTACCGGAAATAATTCGGAAAGCAATCAACTGACCCAAAGTAATGTCATTGCTCAGTACCAAATAAGCTCCCACCCACAACTGAGCCAAGTTACCCACTTGGTTTAAAAAACCACTAATCGTACCTGCCGTAGTCCCGGTCAGAATTGTTTTAAAACTGGCTGTAATATATTTTGCGTAACGGCTAGACCACTCCCAGCGGGATTTCAATTCAATATTTTGAGCCTTAACAGTTTGAATTCCGCTGACTACTTCCACTAGATAGGATTGAGAGTCAGCAAAACGCATATTTCTTTGTTTGATCAGGCGCAGCACCAGCGGATTGATCAGAACAATCATCAGCGCTAGTACCGGGACAACTGCCAAAGATACGAAGGTTAGTTTCACACTGTAGGAGAGCATCACGGCGACGTAAACCACCGAAAATACTGCATCGAGAACCACTGTCAGAGCGGTACCTGTCATGAATTCCCGAATCTGGCCCATCATGCTGAATTTGTAGACCAGATCTCCGACGCGCCGGTTGTCAAAATAACTCTGGGGCAGCCGGAGCAAGTGGTCGATTACCTCCGCACTCAATTTGACATCAATGCGGTTGGAAGTATCTACAAATAAGAAGGTACGCAAACCGTTGAGGAGTCCTTCAAATAGGGCAACACCTAACAGAAACGCACCCAAAATATCCAAGGTGTCGATGCTGCGCTGACCTAATACTTTATCAATAATTACTTGGCTGATTAAAGGGTTGGCAAGACCAAATAGTTGCACAAAAAACGAGGCGAGCAATACCTCAATAAATACTGTTTTGTGTTCCATCAGCGCCGGCACAAACCACCAGAAGCTGAACTGCTCTTTTTGTTCGACTTGCGGCTCTTGCAGCAGCAGGACTTCTCCCTGTTCTCCCCAGTCTTCTCTAAACTGAGGTACCCGCATCCGCATCAGCCCCTTTTCTGGGCTGGCTAGTACCAATTCTTGCTCGGTGATGCTGTAAACAATGGCAAAGCTATCTAGGAATTTAATCATGACCGGAGCTTTGATCCGGTTGATCGCATCTGCTGGCACTTGCGCCAATTGAGGGGTCAGGCCGATGCTTTGGGCGATCGCCCCACAGGCTTGCAGATTGATAACACCAGCGGTTTTTAACTGATTTTCTAGAACTTTGCGGATGATATCCCGACGAAATTTGATACCAAAATACTTGCTCAACATTTGGAAGCAAGCTAGCGGGGCATCTATTTGCCCTTTGGCGGGGAAAACTGGATATTTCCCCGCATCCTTTGGTGCGTCGATTTTGGATTCTGGGGGACGAGGTGGGGCGATGGGTACATCATCAAAAATGATGCCTCGCTTTTTCCCTAAGCCTCCTGTTCCTGTGTCTGTCTCGCCAGTTAAGGGATCTTCTAGCTCTGATGGTGATGCTGAGGGTTGCCGGAAGCCTACCAAGCGGGCACCGGCGCTGCCTTCTACTTTTAAGGATTTGGCTGCCTTTTCAACAGAGAAGCGGCTGCCGGTGGGAAACTCGCCCAAGACGCCGCTGCTGACTAGCCAAATTCGATCGGCATCTAGTTCGTTAGCGAGGTCTTGAGTTTTTTTGTTACCCTTTGGGACGTTGACAACTGTCGCGTCTTCCCAAGCTTGCCGAGTTAGTTCCTTGAGATCCGAAGTGCCGTCGGCTTGGCGCTGCAATTCCAGGCTCAACAGTTCAAACACTTCGCTCAAGGAAGAGTGAGCGTGAAAAGCTTCTCCAAATGTCGGCTGTTTTTCCAGTACACTCAGGAAATCTTCAGCAGGTAGGACGATCGCGATTACATCTGTAGAGGCGATCGCAGTTTCGCAGGGAACTCCCCTGAGCAAACCCGCCCAGCCGAGAATTTCCTGCGACTGCACCAACCGCAAACTGACGTGGCGTTGCGATCGCTGGTCAAAGCCCAGCAGCCGGGCCTGACCTTGATAGATAATTGCCACCTGAGTCGGCATTTTTTCGCGTTCAAACAGGGGTTGCCCCGTCCGGTAGCCCAGGAGTTGGCATTTAGCCACCAAGGCTGTTAGATCCGTCTCTGACAGTCGGTCAAAGGGAGGTGTTTGAGCTAAGAAATCCTGAATTTGGGTGAGGGAAACAGCGGAAGAAGTCATCCAATTTTCGATTTTTGATTTTTGATTTTTGATTGAAGAATTGAGCCTACAGCCTTTACCGTTCAATTACAGACGCGGATGAGAGGGGCTGTAGCGGGCATAAGTCATCCAATTTTCGATTTTTGATTGAAGAATTGAATCCACACATCAATCCAGAGTGTTTTTGTGACGATGCCAAGGTTTTTAAAGTCTCCAAGGATAAATCCGGGGGCCGATCGCCAAATTAGTTTCGGTCATCGGAAAATGTGCGTGGAAACCCCGTCCTTGTACAACTGCTCTATATTTGATACAATTTTAGTGGTCAACGACCCACCCGCGACGATGGAGACATAAACCCTAACACCAAAGTTTGCGAACAATCGCAACGGGGCAGAAAAATCGGTAGACCGGGAAAAGAGGACGGGGCAATGGTAAACATCCCTAGAATCAAAACAGTCAATCAGAATTCCTTTTGGGTTTTCGACACATAAAAACCGCTGGACTAGCGGGGTTAGTCTGGGGAGCGAACATAAGACCATAAAACTCCTTGTGGGTAGAGGCAGTTGCATTGAAGCAGAAACTCAAATCGTGAGGTTTGGGAATCCCCACGCCTTCAGGCGGGGGGAGGATGTCAAGATATTGAAGAGACGGAAGAGAGCGGCTGTAGCGGGCCTATTTGCGATATTTGTTCGGCGAGCCAGCTTTCAAAGAGTTCGTTAATCAGGTGCAGCCGCATCGATTCGTCGAGCTGGGCCGGCATGAACTTTTCTAGTCGAATAATTACCATCCATTCTGCCAGAGGACGCGGCGTCCAGAGTTGATTTGGCTGGCTGACTGATAAAAGTTTACTGATTGCCGGGTGAGGCTGACTGAGGGGTACTGGACCCAACAGGCCGCCAGACTTGGATTCGGGGCCTTCGGAGAAGTCGCGAGCTACTTCAGCAAAGGTTTGTTCCCCTTCGAGGATGCGGAAGTAAAGTTCGTTTGCCAGTGCTGGATTTTTGGTGCGTACCAGGGAATAGACTACGTGGTCTAGACTGGCTTTGCGGGTTAAAAAATAATTATCTACTTTAGGTCTCCAAGTCTCTTGCTTAAATTTTTCGATCAGCAAGGGCCTGACGGCCATCTCTTGAAGTTCTTCTTCTGTCATATTTTGACTCCGCAGCCAAGCTTCTCTGGCGTCGGGGGCTGTCAGTTGGTGCTGTACCAGAAAGTTCTCGACGGCGGATTTGCGTTCTTCGTCGCTGCAACTAAAGGATGCGATCGCTTGGTCGATGATTACACCCCGCAAGAATTGGGGCATCAACTGGTAACGCTTCAGGAGCGATGGCATATCCTGAGCTTGCAGTAATTTATCGCCTATTTGAAAAAGTCCTGTCATTTTTTAATCTCCAACTGACTTGCGCTTCCCCTTTTAATTTAGCTGTGGCAGGAAAAGAGCGACAACCACTAACCCCTCAATCTCCCGATGATAGCAGAGCGTTAAGAAACCTAGCGCTATAGCTGTCTATTTCTTGACGCTTTGCATCCAGACGGGGTTCCTTTCAAATAGTTTGCCTATTTGATGGGAGTAAGCGCGACTGTCGAGAATTTTGGGATTTGCCGCCATTGTTTGCTGGATTCGATCCCGATAGCGCCGGCGCAGTTCTGGGTTTGTTCCCAGTGCTGTACTCAGTTCTATATAAGAGTTCTCGCTATGTGCTACCAGTTCCGGAAGTTGTAGTTCTTCGAGGACTGCTGCAAATTGTCCCGATCGAGTTTTTTGCCCTTTTCTTGCCACTACAGGCAACCCGGCCAACAGCGGTTCAGCAAAGGGGCCGGCATCGCTGTATGGATAGGAGTCTAAATATATATCAGCCAATTCCAGACATTTTATGCAATCTGCACGATTTGATAGCGCTCGTATCACAACTACCCGCTTTTTGTCAATTCCAAATTCCCCGAAAGTCGATCGAATTTGGTGGTAAAAAGGCACCGTCGGATAGTTTTCGGTGCGCGATCGAAAGGGATACAAAACTAAAATAGAATTCGGTACACCCGCAATAATTTTTGCCCAAGTTTCTCGCAATTCTGGGATAATTGTCCGAGCCCGAGCACAGGACATGAACACTACAGATTCATCGGTGGCTCCCCAACTGCTGCGAGTCGGTTCAACGGTGGCAGGGGCTAACTCTACAGGATAGCTGAAACAAACTCCCGACCCTTCTAAAGTAATTAATTTTTCGCGATACTCTGGTGCATCTGCCGGCAAAGTCAAATCTCCGACAATCAAACAATCGATATTGCGGGCTGCGGTAGTGGCGGGAGTGGATGCAGCGGTAGCAATTTGCACCCGCGCCAGTCGGTGCAAGCACAGCAGCGCGCTGGGCCCGGAAGTGTCGGCGATATTGGTGCTAATTAGCAGAATATCTAAATCGTGCGATCGAATTTCCTGCACTTGCTGCGGCAAATCTTCCGAAAGTTGGACTAGCTTGTCGGCGCAACTTTCGCAATATTTCCCCAGTTGCTCATCTTGTACCTGGAAATGATACACGATAACTTCAAATTTGTCTCTGTCTAAATATTCAAAACCTGAAAGAGCAGCAAAAGTCTCAAATTCAGCACTAATTTTGTAGAGCAAAAAGCCGACTCTAACTTTAGTTCGTCGAGGTGATCTATCAGCAAAATTCCAGTCTATTTTAGAGCCAATATTTTTGAAGTGAAATTCCAGAATATCAGCTCGCTGGCTCAAGACATTGACCAGATTTTTGTCACTTAAATACAAAGCTTTGAAGCTAACACTTTGTGCCACAAAAGCCGCCAAATAACGCCAAACTTCCGAATCTGGAAAACTGGCGATATTAGCAGACACGTACTCGATTAGCTGCTGGAAATATTGAGAATATCTTTCAACCTCTCCCGTTTGTTGAAAGCAAGCCGGAGACTGAAATAGGAAATTCAAAAAATCGTCAAAAAACCACTGGGGAATTGCTGCATTTTTATACTCTAGCGGCAACTGATAAGCATCGCAGTACAGCATCGCTGCCAGAGAATATTGAATCTTATCAGCAACTTCCCCTGCTTCAGCAAGTTTAGAAGATAACTGCTGGACAAAACTTTGTTCCGACTCCGTTAAACTTTCATATTTGAGGCTGCTATCTAGGAGCAATTTATGAGCTTTCCCTGCTGCTTGCGAGTAAGCAGTTTCTAATGTTTCGGCGGTCAAATTCAGCCAATACTCAGCTAGCTGTTGGCGGTATTGGCGCATTTTTGCCAGAATAGACTGGTTTGATGGCAATTTTTTGTATTTTTCAACCAGTGCTGACAAGTCAGATATATTAGGCTGGGTTCTAGATACCAACTTTTGCCGGATTGTCTGTTTAATTTGTTGATTTAGGAAACTGTAATCAGGACTATTTAGGAGTTTCTTGTAAAATCTGACGACATCTTTATGATTTTCCCCAGCAGCGAAGTTTTTCCAGGTTTGTTGTTCGGGATGAATCCGCAGTGACGAAAGTTTTTCGTCTACAAACCCGACGTGATAGTTTCCCATGATCCGCCACCACATATCTAAGTCTACATACTGAGATAATCCTGAATCAAACAATCCTATTTCGCCAAAAACTCGGGCGGCAATTAATACGGTACTCGGTTCGCCAATTTTGTTGATGGGGTTGTTCAAGCAGTTAGCATCTGCTAGCAAGTCTTTTCCGGGCTGAATAGATTTTAAATTCGACCAACTTTTGTGCAAATCTTTGATTGATTGGGAAGCTTTCCGCAAAATTGGGTGAGATTCATCTTCAGCGATGGTGATGCCGCGCGGGGAGAAAACCATACCTATGTCTGGGTTTTGTTGGGCGGTGGCGACCATTTTGGCGATACATTCTGGTGCCAGCAAGTCGTCTTGAAACAGAAATTTGATGTATTCACCTTTGGCTTGCTGGATGCAGAAGTTCCAGTTTTGCGATAAGCCGTAGTTGCGGTGCAGGATGATGCGGAAGTCGGCGGATGTTTGCGATTGGAAGGATTGGGCGATCGCAATTGTGCGGTCTGTGGAGCCGTCGTCGGATACAATTAGTTCTATGTTGCGGTAAGTTTGGGCGATCGCGCTTTTGATTGTTTCCTCAATAAATGCCTCTCCGTTGTACGTCGGAATGCAAATGCTTACCAAAGGCTGCCAGCTTCGCAGTTCTACTTTTGATTGAATTTGTGGGTTTGACTCTCGGAATTCAGCTTGGGGATGAGATTGCTTCGTTCCTCGCAATGACAAGGAATTTTGATTGAATTGGGCCCAAATTTTTGCAGGCTCTGCTTTGACCATTCGTGACAGAGGCAAATTTTGAAAATTATCGGTAATCTCGGCAATATATTCGAGACGTTTTCTAATTTTACTCCCTGTAACTTGCGGGTTGAGTAAAGTCTGAATTTCCGCAGCAGCTACCACTCCAATTTTTTGAGATTCTTGGTAATTATTAAAAACATAGCCCATTAAATCAGCAGCGTGTCCGACATCCGGTTCGGCCCAAACATTGCCTTTTTTATAAGGCCCGCAATCTTCCTCGATTGGGACTAACTTATACTTAACTAAAAAGCTATTCCCAACATTCATAAATTCTGTATTTGATGAATAACCGGTGGCAATTACAGGCTTACCATAAAACATCGCTTCAGCCATTGTCAAGCCGAATCCTTCGCAGCGGTGCAGCGACACGTAACAATCGCAACTGTAAAGCAAACCGTTGATTTCATCTTTGGATAAATACCCGTCTTGATGTCTGATATTTGCAGAATCATCTATGGCAAAATTCAACAATTCTAAATCTTTGAGATTTTTGTCGGAGTTGGAAGATTTGATCAGCAATAATACGCGGTCATCTTCACCAAAAGCTGTTTTAAATGCTTGGATGACTGCCAAAGGATTTTTGCGTTCGATGCGGCTACAAAAGTCGAAGACAAACAGAAAAATAAATTTATATTTAGGTAAATGCAGTTCTTCCCTGCTGAGGGAAGGTGCAGGTAAAAAAATACTGGGCATGATTTTGATGACTGGAATTGGCGAAGCTTGAGAAATTGCTTCAGCACAAGAATTGCTGTAAGTCCAGATTTCGTGAAAGTGATTAAATGCTGGCTGCCATTCGCAGGGAAATGCGGGAAGTTCCCAGGCCCAAAAGCCGATATTGTATTTATTTTCAAAATAGCTGGAACCTCTATCTTTGATAAAAGTTTCAACTTCATCAGCGTTGACTTGAATTAGATTTACCGGATGGGGATTGTCTGGGCTAAAGTTTTGATATGTGGTGTCTTTTTTGCGGTGGGGACTGCGGGTAAAATTGTTGATAGCCAAGGTAATTCCGGCGGCTTCTGCGGCTCTGATGTTGGCTCTTACTCCTTCTCCTATTCCAAATTCGCCGTTGATGTAGCCGGCGATGTTAAGTCCTAAATTATAGTTCATAGTTTTTAATGTATTGAGCAAATTGTTGTGTTATTTTTAGCAAACAAGCTAAATTAATTGAGCGTGTTAGACAAGATTGCAAAAATCGGAAAATATCATGAAATCATCGGCGTTTATCTGTGTTTATCTGCCTGACATCTGCGGTTGAAGGATCGATCAAAGACTTATGCAAGAGGTATATTGATTCTGACAAAGGAGATAGGGGGTTGAGAGTAGATTATGATTTTGTTCAAAATTTGCTAATATATAGGAGGAATCTTTGCAGGATTGGTGAATAAGGTTTAAATGAACCGCAGAGGACGCAGAGAACCCAGAGTGAGAGAAGAGAGGGAAGAGAAAGAGTTGATAACTGAAAATTTAGTCCTTGACAAATGTGCCGATCGCCATTGTATACTGGCATCGCCATGCTAACCTTCGTCTGCTGGTCTGTTGACATGGATTGCTCTGCTTTATTTTACGGCAAACTAATCAGGAATTTTAGGGAAAGTGATCGATCGCGCCAACCACGACCTCTTCAAGCTGCTACCGCCGGATGCTAAAGTCATTGTTGAAATTGGCTGCGGTACTGGTTCTAGGGGCGAACACTACAAGCTGATCAATCCCCACTGTCAGTATATTGGCATTGAATGCGATCGCGAAAAAGCGAAAATTGCAGTCGATCGGCTAAACTGGGTGGCGGTAGCCGATATTGAAGAAATTGCGATCGCCAGTCTCGACATCGAACCCGGAACTGTCGATTGCTTGATTTTTGGCGACTTGCTACCCTATCTCAAAAACCCCTGGGAGATACTACAGCAGTACAGTGCTTTACTCAAGCCGGAGGGGCAAGTTTTCGCCACAATTCCCAACGTTCAATACTGGCGGCGCATTGTCAATCTGTTGCGGGGACATTGGGAAAATCCCGACAGCAAGATGCAGCACTGGTTTACCCTTGAAAGTATTAAATCATTATTTGCTCAAGCCGGATTGCAGGTTTACGAATTGCAAGGGAAGGGACACAAAACCGAAAATTTTGCCCAATTCCAGCAATTGCTGCATCCAATGGTGAAGGCGTTAGAGCTAAAATCCAGCGATTTTGCTACGGAAACTGGTGCTGAATATTATATTGTGCGATCGACCAAATCGACCGTGCAGCCGCGCAGACTGCTGATCCAAACCATTATTATGGCTCCTACAGGGTGCGATCGCGTGCGAGTTCTGGAACCGGACAAATTTAGCGCCACAATTCCCGGTGTCCGCACCGTATCGGGAGTGAAAACAGCAGCATTAATTACCGAGTTTCCGGGAGAAGAAAAAGTCTTCGTCTGGCAACGGACAATCATGCAATATCCGGCTTACATTCCCAAACTCAAAGAACTACTAAAACAAGACTATTTAATAGTAGCCGAAATTGACGACAATCCCGTCCGCCGCCGCGAATACGCAGACAATAATTACCTCAGCTATCGGGGCTGTCACTGCGTTCAAACTACCACAGAACCGCTAGCCAAAATTTTGCGTCACTACAATCATAATGTTGCCGTATTTCCCAATCAACTAGCCTATCTACCTCCGCCGCGAATCTATCCAGCAGAACATACCGTCACGATATTTTTTGGCGCGCTCAACCGCGAGAATGATTGGCAGCCAATTATGGCAGCACTGAATCGAGTTTTAGCTGCACACAAACACCTGATTCGAGTTAAAGTTATCCACGATCGCAGATTTTTTGAATCTTTGGAAATACAGCAAAAGGAATTTGAATCTTTTTGCAGTTACGAACGGTATCAAGAAATCATGTACAGTTGCGATATAGCTTTGCTGCCGCTCGTTGTCAACCCGGTTAACGAAATGAAATCTGACTTAAAATTCATTGAATGTGCGGCGCGAGGAGTAGCGGTTTTGGCGAGTCCCACAGTGTACGAACATTCGATAGTAGAAGGTGAAACCGGATTGATTTACAAACATGAAAAAGAGTTTGAAACTAAGCTAAATTCGCTGATTTCCGACACTTCTATGCGCCAGGAAATAGCCGCGAATGCTTACGAATGGGTGCGCGACAACCGCTTGCTGTGCGGGCACTACCGCGAGCGCCGAGACTGGTACTTGCAAATGCGAGATGAGTTGCCACGTTTAAACGCTGAGTTGCGATCGCGATTGCCTGAGTTGTTTACCGACTGAATGCGGTAAGATTTATAGGGGTTTTTGTGCAATACGCTTGCGATCGGACAAGACGGCGGATAAGACGGCGGTTGAAACCGCTGCTATACAAACGATGTCCGCCTCCGCGGACTCAAGAGAATAACGTAATTTTAACCGTCCAGTCTTCAACCTGCGGAGGCAGGTTTTGTCTGTATAAACGCGGTTTCAACCGCCCAGTCTTCCGTTTTATTGTTTAATTTTTAATTGTTGATAAACACAAATGCGAATCCTATTCACTATTGCTCACTTCTACAATCCCAGCGGCGACGGGAAACACGCTTCCCAACGAAACGATCCGCAACCGCGCATCAATGCTTTAACAGCTTGCGTGACTTCGCTGCAAGCTTTGTATGGCAAATCTCAGTGCATGATTGACATTGGCGAATGTGCCACTATCCCAGCAAATCAATCTCAAAAGCACGAAATCGATATTGTTGTTTGCACTACTCAAGGTTATCACCTTTTGCCTCAACTACCTGTGCAGCCGAGGTCTTTTATGCACCACGCTACCAAATGCGAACCGCTGCTGTTGGGGTTTGAGTGTCAGGCTGTTTTGCGTTCTTGCCTTAACAAATACGATTATTTCTGTTATTTGGAAGATGATTTAGTTCTCCACGATCCGTGGTTTTTTAGTAAATTAAATTGGTTTACTCATCATGGTGGACATGGAAATTTGTTGCAACCGAATCGCTATGAAGTATCGCCTCAAGGTGCTGTTTTTAAAGCATATATTGATGGTGATTTAGTGCCAGGAGCTACTGCTAAATTTCAAAATGTGGAGGAGCAGCCGCAGTTGGCAGGGAAAATTATGGAACAGCCAATCTCTTTTGAGCGGACTTTGAATCCTCATTCCGGTTGCTATTTTTTGAATGCGGAACAGATGGCTCACTGGGCTAAGCAGTCTCATTTTTTGGACAGAGATACTAGCTTTGTTGGCCCGCTGGAGAGTGCGGCAACTTTGGGAATTATGCGGACTTTTAGAGTTTATAAGTCAACTCCTGCTTATGCTAATTTTTTGGAAATTCAACATTTTGGAGTGAGTTTTCTGAAGTTAATTGGTAATAAGGTGCGGATTTCGGAGGAAGGGTGAGCAGCCTATTTGGGGCGGGCAAGATGCCCACCCCACAAGATCAGACGGCGGTTTCAATCGCTCGGTTTTATTCAACCCGCGGAGGCGGGTTTTGTCTGTATAGACGCGGTTTCAACCGCCCGGTTTTCTAGTAATTCAAATTATCGCCGATTTTAACTGTACCGCTGTTGATGATTTTGGCTAAAACTCCTGTTTGTGCGTGACCGAATTGTTGTTGTAGTAAACTGAGTAGGGGAATATCTCGATCGCCCGTTTGTGGATTTACTTCTACGTTGACACAGCGACCAATTCGTGCTGTAACTTCGATCCGTGCTGCACCTAATTGAAACTGTTTTCCGATTAACTCAAATTCCGACCAAGCTGAAACGCCCTCTAGCACAACGTTTGGGCGAAATCTGCCCACATCTATATTTTGCTGGGCGACTTCGGTTAATCGATCGAGTGTAGCTTGACTGAGGAGAGAAATATGTACCGGTTCTCGATCGGGATAACGAGTTTCCCCACTACTGTTACCGATTAACCGCAAAGGTGCAAACTGCGGGTGTCTCGCTTCTTTTGTTGGTTGAGTCGCCGCCAGATAGTCGGTAAAAAAAGTGCTGATGCGATCGCGCCCCGCTGTTGTGTTCGTTTCTGCTGACAACACTGCAACTCCTTGACGCTTGACTGTTAAAACAGCCGTTTCCGGTTGATAATGGCATTCCAAAGCTGCTAGCAGAGGCCAATCGTTTTGAACCGCCAAATATTTTTTGCTAATCCAAGACGCGCTATAGGCGGGCATCTTTGCACCTTCAAGATAATCTGTAAACAGCAGCGCAAAAGCGCGATCGCCCTTAATACCATGTCCTTTCGTTAAAGCAAACTCCGACATTGCTTGCGGTGTTAGCCCTTTAATTGGATAAGTAAATAACTGCTTGATTGTTGCTACTGTCATAAAAATCTCGGAAATTGCTACAATTTTAACTCTAACTCTTCTTCCACCTTTATTAAGGGGGTTTTATAGTAGCCATCATAGAAATTTAGGTACGTAGTTGGGCTTCAGCCCTCTTTATATGTATGTCTAAAGAGGGCTCGCATCCCAACTACGTACCTATCTGTTAGGGGGTATCGAAGATGTAGCAGACATTAATTTAACTCAACCTAAAAACCAATTAAGCTAACAATTCATAGCGGCGAATATCTGGAAGCGCAACTGCTAAACCGTCTAATTTCTTCACTGCGGCTTGAATGTGAGTTGAGGCGAGATGCTGTTCGAGCAAAGCTGCACTTTCCCACTCTTCAAGGAAGGTAAAATCTGTAGGATCGGCTTGATTTTGGAGAAGTTCGTATTTGATGCAGCCTTCTTCTTGGCGAGTTGGCTCCATAATGCTCAGCAGTAGAGATTTAAGTTCTGCTACTTTGTCGGGAAAGGCTACGAGGCGCGCGATTACTCGCAAGGTTGGTGTGGACATAGAAGAAAAAATGAACAGATATGGCGATCGAATTTACCGATATTTATCGGGCAAACTCTATTAAACAGGATTTTACATAAACTAACCTAAAGAGGTCGATCGGTCAACAGCGAGCATAATCTTTCCAGGACGCGATCGAGTTTCAAAAACCCCCTTTATTCCGAAATTCTTCGTTACCAACCGCAGAACTTCGTATAAACCCGGTTTCTTTGTATATTTGAACCCACAAGTAAGTCCACCTAATTAAATCTACAATACGGATCGCTAAAAAGCTTGCTGTTTATGTCTTTCTCCCTCTTCCAACTGTCAACTATCAACTGTCAACTATCAACTGTCAACTGTCAACTGTCAACTGTCAACAACTGTCAACTGTCAACTGTCAACTGTCAACAACTGTCAACTGTCAACTGTCAACTGTCAACTGTCAACTGTCAACTGTTCCGATCAATCTTTGGGATAAAATCGCTTGTTGTCTGTAGAATATTCCCAGGCGATCGCCTCCGGGTCTTTTTCGCTACTCCACTGAGCAAACTCTGGCTTAACTTTCCATTTGCCGATCGTACTTGCATGAACCTTGAACCTGCGGGAAAGTTCCGTTTGGGTAAAAGAGATTTTGGGCTTTTGAGGAGTCTTGGTTTGAGCAATCGGAAATAAATTTGGTTTTTTCTCTTGTGCTTTTTCCCGATTTGTGGGAGGCTCTTGAACAGCTATTGCGACATTAGGTGTTTCGCTTTGAGTGACAGTGGGGGCTATTTGAAAATAATACAAAATTCCGCCTTCTTCCGTTACTTGAAAATCGGCGGCAAACTCAAGAGCCCGTTCGTCGAGATATTCTTGAACCTTTTCTCCCGGGAGTTTCGCATTCATCGCCAAATCCAAGGCCGTAACTCGCCCTTGATTTTCCTTGATCAACCTGTAGAAAACCGAGTCTAAATGAGCGAGTCTGTGTTTTTGCTGCTGCTGGTAAAGCTTGTAAGCCCAAGCAACGCCCGCTGTGGTGGCGATCGCCCAAAACATCGTTCCCGACTCGAAACTGGCAACCGCCGTCAAGCAAATAGGCAAAAGCAGGGTAAGATATCCCCAAATGCTGCCCTTCTGTAGGTTATTGCTGTTTTTGACCATAGTTCCTAAACGGCTACGTAGTTTAGTTTAGCAGAGCGTGTCTGAAAGCCGCAGGAGTGTTTTGACAGTGGATATATCGATCGCCCTTGCCAAAAAACGGATACCGTTCGACGTACCCCTGTCAAGCGATCGCTCCCAATTTTAGACCCCAGTTAAAGCCCCCAGATTCAGATCGAGGAGTAAATCTCAAATCTAAAAATGGAAAATCGACTGAAACACTCTACTACAACATCCCATAATTTACTTTTTGCAACCGAGGATTCATGTACTTTTTTCGCAAACAAATTGCCATCCTGTTCGTAGTTGTTGCTTGCTGTACGCTGACGATTAGTTGCAGCGGCGATAACCGAACTGTCCAGTGTACCAAACTTATTGCAATTGTCACCAAAGGCAACGCTCTCATCAATTTTAAGAACGGCACCTACGATGCTGCAACGAGCAAGAACTTAGCTAAAGACTTGAACCAGACAGCTAAAGAAATTGAAGCTTTGCGAATCACAGATGCAACCCTCAAAGAAATTCAGGCGCCGTCGGTTAAATTTTTCGGGGAAATGGGTCAAGGAATCGGCGACATGGGCAAAGCTCTTGAGGCAGGAAATCGGGCTTCTACAAGTATAGAAGGTCGAGAGCAAATCAAAAAAGCTAAAGCGGATATTGTCCAAGCGGGACAGCGAGCAAATCAAGCAGCCAAAGATCAAGACGCTTTGACTGAAAAACTCATTAATTATTGTAAGAGCGATCGCTAAATAGGTAATTACAAAAACAACCAGAAAATCAATTATAATATCCAGCAAGATGTTATTGTTTTTGGCGATCGCCTACATCATAACCAATGACTTCTGACTAATTACCCATTCCCAATGCCCAATGCCCAATGCCCAATTCCCAAATTTAATGATGAATTTCTAGATTCAAAATATAGGAACCGAGTTGTACTTTTTCCGACCACAACTCATATTCTAACCGCAGGTGTTCCGGTTCCGGCTTTCCTGTCAGGGTCAAGTTGCGGGTGAAGTTTCGGAGGCGCAACTGTTCGGGAGTCGCCAGCGATTCGCCCTGAAGCCAATAACGGCTCAGGCCGTACATTCCGCGTTCCCAGCAGTGGCGGTAACTGTACTTGCCGTTTCCTTGCATCGTCATAATCACTCGATAGGGCGAAACTTCCAGCCACAGCAACCGGGGTTTTGTAGTTGTGGGCAAGATCGTAACTTGCTCGCCAGATGTGTCAGATGCGTCGGAAAATTGCCGATCGAGTATTGCTGGTTCGTGCAACAACAAGTGAAAGCGATCCCGGTCTTTTTGATACAGGGTACCAGCGGTTTCAACAACTGACCACAAAGGTAAATCTGTGGATACTAGCGATAAACTTACAGGCTTGCGATGATGCGTCAGCATAAATAAAAGTGTAGGAGTTATTGTGGTTCGGGCAGTTTGAGATTTTAGAGTTTTGATTTTAGATTTTAGATTTTAGATTATCTGGGCTCTAAATTCCGGAGCTTTTGGTAAAAAAATACAAAATCTACAATTCGCAGTCAGAAATATAAATTTGTTCAGTCCAAAGTCAATTATCCGATCGATAACTCAGAGCTGAACCTGAAATCTCAGCAGATATACGGACTGTAATTGTGAAATTCAGGTAAAACCCGTACAGTTGCATCTCCTCTCCCCTGTAGCCGATCGCAGTTTTAGCAAATAATGGAACTGTATCCACCTGCTCCCAACCCTTATGCAGTCTGTCATTCCCCAATCTAAAATTTAAAATCTAAAATCTAAAATGGTATGACTTATGACTGGGAAAAGGTTAGGATAGCTAACGCCGTCCCATCCTAGTCTATCTCATGCAAGCTGCCATTATAACTACTTCGCCCAAGAGCGAAAGTCAAACTTTAAGCATTCAAAAACCTGCCTCGGGCTTGTCGCTGCGAGGCAGGATTCGAGTTCCGGGCGATAAGTCGATTTCTCACCGCGCTTTGATGTTGGGTGCGATCGCCCGCGGTGAAACTACAATTGAGGGACTGCTGCTAGGAGAAGACCCCCGCAGCACTGCTAAATGTTTCTCCCTTCTGGGAGCCTCCGTTTCGGAACTCAACGAGGAACGGGTGACTGTCCGGGGCGTTGGAATTGGTGAGTTACAGGAGCCTCTGGAAGTCTTGGACGCGGGTAATTCCGGCACGACGATGCGGTTGATGTTGGGAATTTTAGCCTCTCATCCGGGGCGTTTTTATGCGGTAACGGGTGACAGTTCTTTGCGATCGCGCCCCATGTCACGCGTAATTAAGCCGCTGCAACAAATGGGCGCGCAAATTTGGGGTAGAAAGAGCAATTCTTTAGCTCCTTTAGGGATACTCGGACAGCAGTTAAAAGGGATTCACTACCATTCGCCGATCGCCTCAGCTCAAGTTAAATCCTGCATTTTGCTAGCCGGTTTGATGGCCCATGGAGATACTACAGTCACAGAACCCTCTCTGTCGCGGGATCACAGCGAGCGGATGCTGCGGGCGTTTGGAGCTAAATTGAGCGTCGATCCAGAAACTTGTAGCGTGACAGTCAGTGGCCCAGCGCAACTGCAAGGACAGAATGTAATTGTACCGGGAGATATTAGTTCGGCGGCATTTTGGCTAGTTGCTGGGGCGATCGTCCCAGGTTCCGAACTCGTAGTCGAAAATGTCGGTGTCAATCCCACTCGTACAGGTATTTTGGAAGCTTTGGAGATGATGGGGGCGGACATTGAACTGCAAAATCAGCGAGATGCTGCGGGGGAACCGGTAGCAGATATCTTGGTTCGCTCTTCCCCACAGTTGCGGGGATGCACCATTGCTGGCGACTTAATTCCCCGACTGATTGACGAAATCCCCATTTTGGCAGTAGCCGCAGCCTTTGCGTCGGGTACTACCATCATTCGAGATGCGGCCGACTTGCGAGTCAAAGAGAGCGATCGGCTCGCCGTGACTGCTGCGGAGCTCAACCGCATGGGAGCCCAAATTACCGAGTTACCCGACGGTTTGGAAATTACCGGGGGGACTCCTTTAACTGGCGCGGATGTTGACAGCTACACCGATCACAGAATAGCGATGAGTTTGGCGATCGCAGCCCTCAACGCTACAGGTATTACTAACATTCACCGGGCCGAAGCCGCTGCCATTTCCTACCCCGACTTTACCGCCACTTTGCAACAAGTTTGCCATCCGAATTGAGAGGGGGAGAGGGGAAGATTTGGAAAATATTCCCGGGAGTATGTCATTTTTTCAAAAAACATTTTTTTACAGTGCTGTCCCCGCTCGCGATCAGGGACAGCACTACATACAAATGCAAAACTGAGATGCTCTCAATATTCCCTTTTCCTTCTGTCAACCCTTCTCTAAGCGAGCTGTCAACTGTCAACTGTCAACTGTCAACTGTCAACTGTCTAATTAAGAATCTTGACCGACAACTTGTTCTTTTAAAGAATCAATTTCCGTCAACAACTCTTTGCGGCTAGTAGCATTGAGCAAATAGCGGTAAACAAACCAACCCGTATATCCGATACCAATCAACTCAAAAAATGGAGCTACCAAAGGGACATCATTAAGAGCATCTAAAACTCCCAGCGTTACCTTAATACTAATAGCGCCTGCCAGGATTAAACCAATAGTTATCAGAGGTTTTTGATATTCAACAAAAAAGGTTGAGAGATAAGCTGGAAGCTCGGACAAAATTGTGAGAATTTGATCTTTAATATCTTGGGACTGGCTCCCTGGAGTTTCTGAGGTCATTGTAGTGATGACCCCTGGCTGGTCACTCACTAGGTCTACTGTCACAACTTCAGTGATAGTTTGCGTGTCGTCAGAAAAGTTAGCTTGGGTCATGGGATAATTCCTCCGTTGTCAAGTAAAATTGCACGCTTTGAGTTGCTGCCAATATAATTATCTGGCAATTAGCAAAGCATTCAGGCTGCTGGGGCTAATTGATGAGATTAAGGCAGAGCTTCACCAATTGCAAGCAAAAATAACGATATGGGTTGATTTTAAACAATTGCCTCCGTTGACAAATCGCTCTTTTGACTCATTTTTTCACTTCCCTGAGGTCGATTTGATTGGGACAAGTGCGCCCTTGTTCAAAATCGGTGATATTGCCGATCGTGGTTTCAGCGATATTTTGCAACGCTTCCTCGGTGAAAAAAGCTTGATGTCCGGTAATCAGGACGTTGGGAAAAGTCAGCAAGCGCTGAAATACGTCGTCTTGAATCACCTGATTTGACAAATCCTCAAAAAACAGATCCGTCTCTTGTTCGTAAACATCTAAGCCGAGGTAGCCAATTCTACCAGACTTCAGTCCTTTGGTAACAGCTTTAGTGTCGATCAACTGACCGCGACTGGTATTGATCAACATCATCCCCGGTTTCATTTGCCCGATCGCCTCTGCACCGATTAAATGATAAGTTTCTGGTATCAGCGGACAGTGGAGGCTGACAATATCAGAGTTGGCGAACAGTTGGGCCAGCGCCACGTATTCCATCCCCAAGGCTAAGCAATCGGGGTTTGGGGAAACATCGTATCCCAGCAAGCGACAGCCGAATCCGTGCAGAATTTTGGCAGTTAGCGCGCCTATTTTGCCAGTTCCGACGATTCCCACCGTTTTACCGTGGAGGTCAAAACCCAACAAGCCGTCTAGGGCAAAATTCCCTTCGCGGACTCGGTTGTAGGCGCGGTGGATTTTGCGGTTGAGGGACAAAATCATTGCGACTGCGTGTTCGGCGACGGCGTAGGGAGAATAAGCGGGAACTCGGAGAAGAGTTAAGCCTAAATCGCGGGCTGCGGCTAAATCGACGTGATTGAATCCGGCCGATCGCAAAGCCAACAACCGAACACCATTTTGGGCGATCGCCTGGAGCGTTTTTGCATCCAAAGAGTCGTTAACGAAGGCGCAGACTGCCGGAAATCCAGCAGTCAGAACGCTAGTTTCCAGGTTCAGGCGCGGTTCAAAAAACACCAACTCGTGTTTGTCGGCGTTGGCTGCTGTCAGAAAAGTGCGATCGTAGGATTTGGTGCTGAATACGGCTACCTTCATGATGTTTGCCTGCAAATCCAGTAATAGTTGGCGATTCCTTCCAGATTAACTCTAAATTTTACTAAAATGCCGTTGCCCCAAACCACCCACTTTCCCCGATCAATATGGAGTTTTGCAACGAAAACATCTCTGAAATAACCAGATTTTTAGCCCTCCTCACAAATCCTACTGACGTTTTCAAAAAAACTTCTTAAGCTATGGTAAAGGGCGAGCATGAATTGCTAATTGTTTAGGAGAAACTCAGGTGCAAAAACAACTCAGACCAATAATTCATGAAATCTTAGAAGGTTCAGAGCGTAGCAATTTATACAGCTTAGCAGGCAATATTATTATCACTGGTTTGATTCTGATAAATGTTGCAGCTTTTATTGCTTCTACTTCCCCCAGTTTCTCCCAAGAACAAAAAAGTATTCTAGAAAAGATCGAAATTGTTGCATCCTTAGTATTTACAATAGAATATGGTTTGAGGCTGTGGGTATGTACAGTAGATCGCAGATATAGCCACCCGCTTTGGGGAAGATTGAGATACAGTCTGACACCACTAAGTCTAATAGATTTAGTTTCAATATTGCCATTTTTTACAGTGCTGTTATTTCCCGAGTTAAGCTTCATCAATTTAATTCGCCTGTTGCGTTTGTTACGGCTGCTAAAAATGAGCCGTTATTCACACTCAGTGCGAACTATGGGAGCAGTATTGTACGCAAAAAAAGAAGAATTAATCGCCACAGCTTTTGCAGTTTTCATTCTGTTAATATTTGCCTCTAGCATCATGTATTTTGTTGAATACGAAGCGCATCCCAAAGCTTTTGGGAGTATCCTCGATTCAATGTGGTGGGGAGTTGTGACATTGACGACTGTCGGCTACGGCGATATTTATCCTATCACTCCTTTAGGTAAATTTTTAGGAGCAATTTTAGCATTTTTGGGAATCGGGATTTTTGCGCTACCCGCAGGGATAATTGCTTCTGGTTTTTCCGAGGAAGTGCAAAGGAGAAAACAGGAAAGAATTGGGGCAAACTTAGACCAATCTGCTAATTGTCAATCGGTACCAATGCTGGGGGAAGTCGAGATTGGTTTTGAACAACAGCAAAGGGCGATCGCGCTTTACGTCGAAAGTTCCGCCGACTTAATGCAAATGTGCATCAACTCGGCGAAACAGAAATTAGGAAGTCATATTGAGAATGAAGAAGTTCTTCGGGATTTAGCTATTCATCTGTACAACGAGACTGTTCGCAAATTCCAGCTTTAATCAAAGCCATTGACAGTTGACAGTTGACAGTTGACAGTTGACAGTTGGTTCAAATTACCAATGACTAATGACTAATGACTAATGACTAATGACTAATGACTAATGACCAATGACCAATGACTAATGACTAATTACTAATTACCAATCTGGCGGTAAATTGTAATATTCAAGAGTCGATCGATCTTTGAGCAATTCTTGAGTTTGTTCATCCACCCGAATCTGACCATCAGCCAAGACTAACGCCCTTTGAGTCGTTTTCCCAATCCAGTTCAAATCGTGGGAAGCGATCAAAATTACCTCGATCGGCAATTGCGACAAAACCTTAGCCAAATGCCTCCGCCACGACGGATCTAGTCCATTTGTAGGCTCATCCAAAATTAAAATTGCCGGCTCTAATGCTAAAATTGCAGCTAATGCTGCCAACCTTCTTTGACCCCCAGAAAGCTCGTGGGCCGAACGGTTGGCAAATTCAACCAAACGGAATTCGTCTAATAGTGCTAAAGCCCGATCGCGCGCAACTCCCTCTGGTACTCCATAATTGCGTGGCCCGAACATCACATCCTCTAAAATAGTCGGCATAAATAGCTGGTCATTCGCATCTTGAAAACAAAATCCAATCTGCTTACGCGCTTCCGATAAAGTTGCCTGTTCCAGCTTAGTTCCCTGCACTCTCACCTCGCCAGATTGTGGCATTTTTAAGCCGATTAAATTTTCCAGCAAAGTGCTTTTTCCAGCGCCTGTCAAACCAAGTAAGGCAACTCTTTCTCCCGGTTGTAAGGTGAAGGAAATTCCTTGCAATACAGGTTTTTGCTGCGGATATCCGAATACTAAGTCTTGTACTTCGATTGTTGGCACAACTTTGAGATTAGTCAATTTTATTTACCTCAATTTTAGGATTAAGAGTATTTAGCCGCAGAGACCGCAGAGGGCGCAGAGAGGGAAAGAGAAAAGGAAGAAGCAAGAGGGAAGAAGTAACAATTACCAATTACCAATTACCAATTACCAATTACCAATTACCAATTACCAATTACCGTAAGAAGCTATTGTTAATCCGGCTGCGGTTAAAATCGTGACTGTCAGCCAGAGTCGCTCTTTTGGTGTTGATTTTGAGTCGGCGGGCAAACTGCCTTTGTAGCCACGAATCATCATGGCTGCGTGGACTCTCTCGGCGCGATCGAGACTTCGCAAATAAAGCGCTCCTATCATCGAAGCACTGGCGTATCTCAGCCATCCCACGCTACCCGACAAACCTCGCAGTTGAGCGGATCGTTTCATCCGGTTGACTTCTGCGAGCAATATTTCTAAGTATTGTCCAGCTAAAAGCACAATCTCTTGTAAGCCTGCTGGTAGGGGCAATCCTTTCAGGGCAATTCCGAAGCTGTGTGGCGGCAAAGTTAGCAGAAAACTGTTCATAACTAGCAAGCAAATGAGGGAACGCAGCAACAGAAAACTCGCTCGTTCCCAACCTTGTGGTAGCACTAATAAGGAGAGGAAAATTAATTCTGCTCCTAATAGTTGCAGCAGGGTTCGCAGCGGTGCTTTCAGCCAAAGTGACCAAAAAAGTGCGATCGCCCCATAAATGCCCAGCCACAGCCAAGCACCTGTCTTCATAAAACCAATCCCAATCACAATTGTGAGAGACAGTCGCAATCGAAAAGGTATGGAAAGTTTAAGCATCTTTAGATTTCACCAACTGAGCAATCCCAAAAGCCGTACCGAAACAAATAGCAGAGCCTAAAACTCCAGCAATGCTAGTACCTATTGGTTGTTCTTCTAATCCTTTAACACCGTAACCAGCGAGAGGAGTTGGAATCTCAATCGCCACAGCTTCTTTATCTTTAAAACCGTATTGTTCTGCTACCGCTTCTAACCCATCAGGCCAACTTGAAGCAAACAATGAAAGCACGCCACTAATTAATAACACCCCAATTACTGGCACTAACCATTTCTGTAATTGTGGCTGTTCTCCTGGTAACAAATCCGGCCGTACTTTCACGAGATAAGTTAAAACACCGCCTGTAATTAGCCCTTCACCAATCCCAATTAAAATATGAATACCTACCATTGCTGGCAATGCGATATTCAGCTCTACTGTGCCCGAAATTGCCAATTCAATCGCCACACAAATCGAAGCAGCAACAACGCTGAGAGCGGCTGCAATCCCCGCAGCTAGCGGCAAACGATTTCTGGAACCTCCCAATAGTTGCTGCAATGGCTGCAACAGCCACCAACCCACCCAAATTCCGACTAGCCCCATATTAAAAATATTCGCTCCCAGTGCGGTGATGCCCCCATCCGCAAACAAGACGCTCTGAATTATAAAAACCGTACTCATCGCCAGAGTTGCCGCCCAAGGGCTACCCAAAACCACGGAAGCTAGTGCGCCTCCCAACAAGTGCCCGCTGGTGCCACCTGCTACAGGAAAGTTAATCATCTGGGCCGCAAACACAAAAGCCGTGGTTAAACCCATGACTGGAGCTTGTCGCAACCCAAGACTGGCGCGGGTTCGATTTAGGGCAACTGCAATAAATGCTGCGCTTGCTATGCCCGTGGCAATTGCTACGGGCGGTGAAAGAAAACCATCAGGTATGTGCATCGATATCTCCAAAACATGAGAACTCCCAACCTTTTAGTCAACTATTTTTTACAAAACTTTACAATCCCCTCTGGGGGGATTTTTGCCGATTTTGGTTTCAGAAGCCACGTATTATCGGCTTTTTGATAACTATTATCAATAATTCGCGATCGACCTGGCAGTAAAATCCCTGAAGAATCAAGCTTTGACGCAAATCTTAAAATAAAATTAACAAAAGACTAAAAGTCAATAATGTCCCTTATTATCTGTTCTTGAGAATTAGTTGCATTACTTGCTTTCTAAAAGAAGCGGTAGAAATGCCGAGTAAGCAGTAAAAGTAAAAGTTTTGGGTGCTCTAAAAACTAAAAAGCCGGATTCTATTGCTAGTTAATGTCCTTTTAGCAGTATTTTAAGGCGATCGATCGCGTGAATGTGCGATCGACTCCTCCGCACGGCTTGTATTCTCAAGAAAGTCAAAATACTAATGCAACTATTCTCAAATACGTTCCCGAACAATCCAAACTCAATGAGGCCCGATAGCGGTGCAAAATTCAATCGAAAAATCAACTACCGATTTAGTTCCATCTGAATTTCCCAGACAATTAGATATTGCTCAAGTTTCTGTCTACGGGCTGAGCATTTTATCCGCTGGTTTATTTCTGTTTATGCCTTTCGTTAACCTACTCCATCCCAGCCCTTGGCAGCGATGGATGGGAACCATTCACGGCATGGGTTCAATGTTGGCATTAGTAGTCATGGCTTATACCGGACACTTAGCATTTCCCTTGCTACGGGGAGTCGGTAAAATCTTGCCACAAATGCGTACATTAGCCTTTTGGTCAACTCTTTTGAGTTTTTTAGCCATTGCTACCGGCAACTTATCATATATGCGCTATCGAGCAGGCGCAGATTTTGGCGGAGCTCGTGCTTGGCTGAAATCAAACTCGCCTTTAGTCCAGTACATTTTGATGGAATATCACGAATTTACCGTGCTATTTACATTGCCATTAGCAGTAGCTTGTACCTGGATTTTGTGGTACTACGGCGACTCAATTTTAGACAAAAAAAATCGCCCAGTTTTAACAGCTACTTGTGTAGCTTTGATGGGAATCATGTTTTTTGCAATGGGCGGCATGGTGAGCGGACTTGGTGTTGCCAAAATTCGCGCTCTCTAGTAAATAGTTAGTTTATCTAAGATTTTGCACTATTCGCAATAATCTTTTTATGTGCGGGCTAGAAGCCCACCCCACAAGAAAATTTATTTTTTGTGGAACAGGCATCTTGCCTGTTGACATAGAATATTTTTCTGCGGTTATTTGACACTATTAGCAACAGCTAATGAGCAATTCCCAAACTTAGGAGATTTTAGCAATGACCAGACAATTATCCCGCCAAAATCATGCGGATAATGAACCTTTCTACGGGAAATTTTGGAATAATTTAAAACGATTCCCGAAAAGCTTAGCTGAGGGAGCCGAAACTCCGCCTAGCAATTCTGGCCCGGCTGCTGCTGCATTAATTAGTGCTGGCATTGGCTGTTTTGTCATGATGGTAACTCACCACTTGTCCGACACATCCAAAGCCACAGAAAAAATTGTTTGGAATATTGGCAGTTGGATTCCCGGAAGCAAGAGTGATAGCGAATTGTGGGGAAATATCGGCAGTTACACGGGCAAAGAAACTATGTTACTTGTTGGCTGGCTTATCAGTTGGCCAATACTGTATGCGATTTGGAAGAATAAGAGTGTGAAAAGCCGCACCATATTTTTCTGGATGTTTGCTTTGTTAGTAGCTTCCACAGCTATGTCTTGGCATCCTTTATTCCCCTATTTGCCGTTAATTTAAGTAATACGAGGTTTGATGATGGAAACAAAAAGTAAGCCACTCCCGGCGAGGGAGATGCACAAATTCGTTTGGGGTTGTGTAGGAGTTTTTACACTTGTATGCGTGACTTATCCAATTGCCATGTGGCGCGTCACTCAAATGGAAAAGTTTCGTGGTATTTACGTCAAGTCTTTGACAATTGAGGGGAAAGATCCCGCTAAGGTAGCAGATGTTAATGCTGTTGCTAATAAACCGGCGGAGCCAGCTATGGCGACTAGCACAACACCTCCGGCTTTAGCTGTTGATAGCACAAAAAAACTGCCTGAAAAGTCTCCTGAAATTGCACCTGTTGCTAATAAGTCTCCTGAAACGGCTATTGCGAGTAGCCCTACAGATAAGACTGTCCAAGCATTGCCTGTGTCAGCAGGTAAGCAGGAAGTTCAGGCGGTTGAGGTCACTAATCAGACAGCGGAAATTACCGATCGCACCAAACTAGATGAGTTAGCTCTCAAAGTGTACGATCGCATAAATCAGACTTGGCAAGCTACTCCCACATTCACTCAAAATCTAGTCTATCGAGTCACTGCAAGTCAAGACGGGGCGATCGGCAACTTCGAGCCCCTCAACCAACCAGCCAAGGATTACACCCAAGAAACCCCCCTGCCAAATATGCTGAAGTCTTCCCAGACAGGCAGCACCAAGGCGACAGTACCCGCAGCTAAGTTTACGGTAGTATTCGCTCCTAGCGGAGTATTGGAAGTTAACCCGTAAAACTAATATTAGTCATTTACTGGATAGGGCGAACCTTTAGTCATTGCAAAAGGTTTGAGATTTTTCCAGTGCGGCATCGACTCAATTCTCATCAGGTTTTTTCGAGATTATAGCATCAATCTTGATCCCAAAGTCTAACTTCAGGGTGTAGTTTTACACGCGCTCAAATACAACCCAAACATACATATCAAAGGAGTTTCTAATGGTTCCCGATAACTTGTTGAATACATCATTTCCCCTGTTTCCCAATACTGCTATTGCAGACTTAGGAATATCCAGTGACTTGTCGCAGTTGAATAGTCTGATTGCAAAGTCGATTGGCTCACCCAGCACCCTCAATTCAGAAAGAACCGCCAGCGAAATTAAACTACTAGATAATGACAGCCTAATCACAGGCGATGGCAGCGGTACACTTTTTGCAGGCACTGGTAAAGACATCATCAATGCCGGGGCAAAAGCCACCAGCATCTTCGCTAGCGAAGGTAATAAAAGCATCGTCGGCAGCCCAGGTGACGATACCATCTACGCTCAAACAGGCAATGACATCATCAATGCCGGAGAAGGTAACAACCGCGTCTTCGCAGGCAAAGGCAACAACCGCGTGGTTACAGGTAGTGGCAACGATTTCGTCACCGCAGGTAGTGGCAACGACCAAATCTACACCGGTGCCGGCGATGACAACATCAACGCAGGCGACGGCGATAACTTGATCAAACCAGGAACTGGCAACGATACAGTTTCCCTTGGCAATGGTAGCGATCAAATCGTTCTCGAAGCAGGCCCTGGTTCCGTTACCATATCTGGATTTAATGGGAGTACAGATAAACTGCGCTTAGGCGGCAGCCTCGCGGGCCAATTCCTCTCCTTTGTCACCGAAATGGGCAACACCCTAATCAAAGCCGGAGATGACTTGTTGGCAACCATCAAAGACGTAGCTACGGGAGTACAAAAAGCTCTCCTTTCCAACGATATCCCGCTGTACCGCTACCAGGCTATTGACCTAGGTTCGATCGCACCCACAGGCAATGCCACCCAAGCTAATGCTATTAACGACAAAGGACAAATAGTTGGTCGTTCCCAAACCACCGAAGTAAGTGGCACAGGCTTCCGCAATCAAGGATTTGTTTGGGAAAATGGGGAGTTCAAGCCACTGACTAGCACTGGCATCAAAAATGGCGGCGGTGACAATACCGGAAAAGAGGTTACTCAGCGCGGTGGTGGCGGCTTTACTGCGGCCATCAATGATCTAGGTGCGATCGCCGGTACAAGCGATGAATTTGCCGGTCGAGCCACAGACCGCGGCTTGCTGTGGCAAAGGGAGGCTGGTGGCGATTACACCCTACAAATCACCGATTTGGGTGGTGTTGAAAGCTACTTCTTCGACATCAACAACAAAAACGAAATTGCTGGCCGCCACATCTACGGGCCCGGTTCTACCTCAACAGCCTCAAATCGCACCCGCGCCTTTTATTCAAGCGAAGGTTTCATCAACCCCCTGCCAGATTTGGGCGGTGACACAGGTAGAGCGGTTGGAATTAACAATAAGAGTGTAATTGTCGGCGAAGTTGACAGTGACGGACTCAACGACAAGACCGTAAACACTGCGGCGTTGTGGGAAAAAGGCGCAGACGGTAAATATAAACTAACCAACCTCGGCACCTTTGGGGCAGAACAAGCCACTCTCCGTGACATCAACGATAGCGGTCAAATCATCGGTAGTACGAGCGGTGGCACTGGGGCTACAGCCACAAGCTCACCCTTCCTCTTGCAAAACGGTCAAAAAATCAACATCGGCAGCCTTGGCGGTGCAACCGGTGCCGCCGCTGGCATCAACCAATTCGGTCAAGTGGTCGGCGTCTCCCAGAATTCGAGCCTTCAAAACCGCGCTTTTGTCTGGAACAACGGCACTATCAAAGACTTGAACAGTTTGATCCTCACAAATCCGAGCTTTGGCGGCTCGAATGTGACATTAACTAACGCTACTGGCATCAATAACTTTGGCGATATTTCTGCCTATGGCAGTTACACCTACAGAGATGCGAAGGGCGTAAACCAAACAGGAACTCGCGCTTATCTGCTGAAGGCATTGGTGACGACTTAAATAATCAGTCGAAGTACAAACGCAGATACTTTTTGGGTATCTGCGTTTTTCTGTGTGCATGTGGGGTTAAAAAATTCCTTTATTTCTGATAATTATAATAATTATCAGAAATGTCAAAAATGCTAAGTTAAAACGATGTACTGAGGGCGGGAGCGATCGATAACTTTTTCCTCTTCCAATCGAGACATTAGCCGCGTGACGGTAATCCGAGTTTTGCATTCGATATTGCTATATTGCTATTAAATTAAAAAATGTGATATTATGACAACTGCTCTTGACTGCATCTTAGATCGAAAATAGCAAATGAAAGAACTCGACGAGAAAAAAACCCAAGAACTGCTATGCACCATCATGGAATGGGAACTAGCAGGAGTAGTGCGCTACACCCACTATGCACTAATGGTGACAGGGCCAAACCGAATTCCCATCGTGCAGTTTTTTCAAGCACAAGCAACCGAATCCCTACTCCACGCCCAACAAGCCGGAGAAATTTTAACAGGTTTAGACGGACATCCCAGCCAAAAAATTGCCCCCATCGAAGAAACATACAAACACTCCATCAAAGACTTGTTGGAAGAAAGTTTAAATCACGAGAAAAAAGCGCTTAAAAAGTATAAATCCTTACTAGAAGTCGTCACAGACTCCAGCGTTTATCTCGAAGAATACGCCCGCACTCTAATTGGACAAGAAGAATTGCACCAAGTGGAACTCAAAAAAATGCTGCGGGATTACAGTTGATTTAGTCATTAGTCGTAGGGTGCGTCGGTACAAAGAATCACTCAAAAAAAATAGACAATCTCAAAGCGACGCACCTTACCATTCGTCATTGTCATTAGTTACTCCAGAACCGCCTTAAGAGTATCTATAGCGTATCTAGCTCTCATATTCGCGGACGTTGTTGGGAAGAGATCCCTATACGTTCAAGGGTTATAATAACCTGTCAGTCATACCTCATCTTTTTGAGAAAGGCTATAAGTCCTTCTCTTAGTTTCTATTCCTTCACGCCCTAGCGCTTACGCGCGGCTTCGCCTAACGCGCCTTCGCGGATCAATAAATTGATATTCTGCCAGCGCTAAAATAAAAGTTGCTAAAGACTAAACACTAACTACAAATTAGCAGTTATCAAAAAATGAACTTTACTGAAGCCATCCCAACCTTTGTAATTACTCTCCGTGAAGGCGTAGAAGCCGCCTTAGTCGTCGGAATTGTCCTAGCTTGCTTGAAAAAAGCCGACCAAACTCACCTCAATTCTTGGGTTTATGCAGGTATCGCAGCCGGCATTGCTGCTAGCGGTTTTGTCGGTGTTTTATTCAATGGATTGCTCGCAGCACTATCAACATCAAATCAGCCTTACGCACCCGTAATTAAACAGCTATTAGAAGGCGTATTGGGAATTTTTGCGATCGCCATGCTAAGCTGGATGCTAATTTGGATGACTCAGCAAGCCCGCTTTCTCAAAGCCGAAGTTGAAGGCGCACTTACCGCAGCTTTAAAATCAAACACGAATGCTGGCTGGGGCGTATTCGGCTTGATTTTTATCGCCGTACTTCGCGAAGGTTTTGAAACAGTTATATTTATCAGCGCTCAATTTCAACAAGGTTTAACTCCAGCTTTAGGTGCTGTGGGCGGTTTGCTTGGGGCTGCAATCATTGGTTCCCTAATTTTTAAATGGGGTGTCAAAATCGATATCCGCCAGTTTTTCAAATTTATGGGAATCTTATTATTGCTAATCGTCGCCGGTTTAGCAGTCTCTGCACTCAAACATTTTGACGCCTCCGCTGCCATTTTGTCCCAGACGGATAGCCAGTATGCAGCAATTTGTGTTTTTTACGATCGCACTGCACAACTCCACTCTTGTATTTTAGGCCCGATGGTGTGGAATGTAGCGGGAGTTTTGCCCGATCGACAATTTCCGGGAGTGATTCTCAAAGCGCTCTTTGGATACCGCGATCGAATCTATCTTTTGCAAGCTGTTGGTTATACAATATTCTTACTAACAGTCGGCGGTCTTTACTTCCAAAAATTAACCCCTCAACCGACTCTTCCTACCAAAAATACTCAGCCTGCTCCCCCTCAGTAGCCTTAGCCTTGCTAGCAGTTTTTATCCTTTGCTTGGCTGCTCCAAGGGCGATGTTCAGTTGACAGTTGACAGTTGACAGTTGACAGTTGACAGTTGACAGCACTTGACAAAGGAAGGAAGAGGATTGGAGTAATGAATCGTCTTCTTTTGATTTCTCAAGGGCGATCGGGCGGGCGGGCTTTCAACCAATTCTTTATGGTAAAAAAATAATTGAAAAAAAATCACCCCAAATTTTCAGGTTGCGGGATTGATTGTTTGACTTATGTATGATACTATTTGATAATGGGAATATTTTTTATTTTTTTGATAAATACTTATATTTCAATTATTAAATTATACAGTCAATAGCCCTGAAAAGCAAGTGGCAATCCTCAAAAAAAAGAAAGTTTTTTAACTAAACTTAACAAAATTTTAAAAGTTAACAGTTAGCCGTTAACAGATGTCTCAAAGACCGGGCTTAAGTGGTACAGCATTTAAGCAGTATATTTCAATGACCCGTTATCGAGTCGCCAAATCCTCTATCCGAATTCCCCTATATGGCTCGATCGCCACAGACAATCTCTGGCACCCGCAGTAGCTTACCCTTAGCGCCATTGCCTGAAGTCGCAGGCAAACCCAGAAGAAACAGGAAGCTGTTCTTGCCGGCAAAAAATCGACTCCCAGCAAGATTTTTGGCGAACAGTTTTCTGATATGCGCTCAAGAGGGCTTATAATTAGTACAAGAATATTTACAGAACCCTAAAAGTTCTTAATGAACCTTATAATCCTTAGTCAGGAACTCCGAGGCTCAAGCCACTGAGCTTGTAAGAAATTGCAAGCTGTTCTGACCAGACCCCTCTTGGGAGGAGACGTTATTTAGGTCACGACACCGGCGAATGCGACGCCAGTTTTCCGCTCTGTCACCTGCGATTAAACAGTTTTAAAGTCACTGAAACAGTGTCGCAGGTCTAACAAGCCTTTATAACCAGGTCGAGGCGAACATTACCCCGGAAGGGAGGCTCCATCAGGAGCGAACATTATGCGTACAGGGTTGCAAGATTTGAGATGGTAATTGTCCCATTGAAAGTACATTACAAAAGTACACCAGACTCTTGCAACTCCAAGGCGGTAATGGTAAAGATTCAAGGCGGTTGAAATCGCCTGGTCATTTTCCTCTCAGGTCTTTCATACCCTGAGTTTCCCACTTACCGAGTTTTTTTATGAAGCTTAAAATTAAAAAATTGCTCCTTAAAGTTACCTGGAACCCCCAGAAGGCTGTAGCCTCCGCCATCTGGTTAGCGGTGAGATAAATGATGATGCCTCGGATACTTGTTATTGATGATGACGCGGCGATCGCCGAACTCGTAGCCGTCAACCTAGAAATGGCTGGCTACGAAGTCACCCAGGCAGAAGACGGCATCAAAGGTCAGGCACTAGCAATACAAATGCTCCCCGACCTGATCATGCTAGACCTGATGCTGCCTAGAGTAGACGGATTCACAGTGTGTCAGCGATTGCGGCGTGACGATCGCACCGCCGACATACCCGTCTTGATGTTGACAGCCTTAAGTCAAACTCAAGATAAAGTAGAAGGCTTCAACTCCGGCGCCGACGATTACCTGACCAAACCCTTTGAACTAGAAGAAATGCTGGCACGAGTGCGAGCCTTGCTGAGGCGCACAGACCGCATCCCCCAAGCTGCCAAACACTCAGAAATCCTGAATTACGGCCCGCTAACTCTTGTCCCCGAAAGGTTTGAAGCTGTTTGGTACGTTAATACCGTCAAACTGACTCACCTAGAGTTCGAGTTGTTGCACTGCTTGCTCCAGCGCCACGGTCAGACAGTCTCTCCCAGCGAAATTCTCAAAGAAGTCTGGGGTTACGACCCCGATGACGATATCGAAACAATTCGCGTACACATCAGACACCTGAGAACCAAGATGGAACCCGATCCCCGCCATCCTCGGTACATCAAAACCGTATACGGCGCGGGTTATTGCCTGGAGTTGCCCAGCAACGAGCAAGTAGCTGAAGAAAGTAAATCCTCTGCTTGAGCTAGCACCTCAGATTAATTCCGGTTGTACTGCAATGATAGAGGAGACGGCAATGCCGTGTCCCTACCCAAAATAATATTGTAGGGACACGGCACTGCCGTCTCCTCATCTCGGCTAATCAAAATTCGGATGCTACCGAATTTGATATCAAATGCAACAAGCAATTAAATATCTAGCTAAAAAAGCCTGGGAACACTTGTTCTCAGGCTTTTGAGTTGAAATATCCACTCCTGTCTATTTCTGCACCTTACTAAAATTCTTTATCAATAAATCTAGACATATTTACTTACTGCAAATCTACACCAGTAATGAAAATAGTCATAGCCGATCGGCATAACTCCACAAAATCCTTGCTACGCAATCTTTTCGGCAGCCTTGTTACATATCTCAACCAAACTTAATGATAATCTTTAGCAAAAAGACTTGACTAAGCCAGCAAAATTGTTGATTATCTATATCAATAAGCTGCACAAGCTTAAGACTCAATTGACATCTTTCTCAAGAGGTGACTCGCCGTGACAAACATGGCAAAAACATCCTTCCCAGCCGAAGGAGAAACCTTCCCCTGGTGGGCCGGCAACGCCCGCTTAATCAACCTTTCGGGTCGTTTGCTAGGTGCTCACGTCGCCCAAGCCGGTCTCATCGTCTTCTGGGCGGGAGCCTATACCCTGTTTGAGCTTTCCCGGTTCAACCCAGAATTGCCCATGTACGAACAAGGTTTAATTCTGCTACCCAACCTAGCCAGACTCGGCTTAGGTGTCGGTGCCGGAGGCAAAATTGTTGATACTTATCCGTACTTTCAGATTGGTGTTGTACACCTAATCAGCTCAGCCTTTCTCGGCTTCGGTGGCATCTTCCACTCCCTCAAAGGAGAAGCCACCCTCGAAGAAAGAACTCCTTTCTTCGGCTACAAATGGGAAGACAAAGAAAAAATGACCACAATTTTAGGCATCCACCTAGTTTTGTTAGGTATCGGAGCCTTCTTATTGGTGGCCAAAGCAATGTATTTCGGTGGTTTGTATGATACCACGATCGGGCAAGTGCGGGTGATTTCGGAACCCACATTCGACCCAACTGTGATTTTCGGCTACCTATTCGGCGCAGGTGGCAAAAACTGGATTGCCTCCGTCAACAACCTCGAAGATGTTGTCGGCGGCCATATGTGGGTAGGAATTCTCTGCATAATCGGCGGGTTGTGGCACATTCGCACTCAGCCTTTTGCTTGGACAGAAAACCTGTTCGTCTGGTCAGGAGAAGCTTATCTCTCCTACAGTCTTGGCGCTTTAGCCTTAATGGGTTTCATCGCCGCCTACTTTGTCTCAGTCAACACCCTGGTTTACCCAGTAGAATTCTTCGGCCCAGCCTTAAAAATTGGCATCCAGCAATATCCCTATTTCGATAGTGGAGAAGTTTTGACTTCTCGAACTTGGCTGGCAAATTCTCACTTCTGGTTAGCCTTCTTCTTCTTGCAAGGACATATTTGGCACGCCCTCCGAGCAGCGGGATTTGACTTCCGCAAAGGCGAAGTCGTCAACCAAGTTGCAGCGAATGCAGCGAGTTAACCCAGAATTTACGCGCGGGGGTCAAAAACCCGGTTTCTGCACCAACATTTCTCGAAAAAAGCGACGACTTTTGTGAGAAACCGGGTTTTTTGGGCAACTCCAATTCACCGAAATTAGAGGAAAGCGAAAATGCAAGCAATAGCTGAACCGAATTTAAAACCAGAACTGGAAAAGCCAGAAAACGAGTACGGCTGGTGGGCTGGTAACGCCCGTTTCACAGAATTGTCAGGACGAATTTTAGGAGCTCACGTCGCTCACGCAGGTTTGATTGTACTGTGGGCCGGGGCGATGACTCTGTTTGAAATTTCCAATTTCAACCCGCAGCAGCCCATGTACGACCAAGGTTTAATCCTGCTGCCACATTTGGCAAGTTTGGGTTTGGGAGTAGGTAAAGGTGGTCAAATTGTTGATATCTATCCCTATTTTGCGATCGGAGTTGTGCATTTAATTAGCTCCGCAGTTCTTGGTGCCGGCGGCCTTTATCATTCCTTGCTCGGCCCGAAAGTATTGCCACAAAACAACACTTTCTTTGGTTCCTTCGGCTACGACTGGGAAGACAAAGATAAGATGACCAGCATCATCGGCATTCACCTATTACTATTAGGTGCTGGTGCTTGGCTGCTAGTCGCAAAAGCCTTATTTTGGGGAGGTCTTTACGATCCCCACGTCGCAGATGTACGAATAATTAGCGAACCAACCCTCAATCCCATTCGCATTTTTAGCTATCTCTTCCCCGTATACGGCCCCGAAGGAATGGCAGCAGTTGACAACTTAGAAGATGTGATCGGCGGTCACATTTATGTCGGCTTGCTCTGCATCATTGGCGGTTTCTGGCATATCTTCACCAAGCCTTTTGCCTGGGCCCAGCGAGTGTTGTTTTGGTCGGGAGAAGCTTACCTTTCTTACAGTTTGGGCGCTTTGGCTTACATGGGCTTTTTGGCTGCCTACTTTGTGACAGTAAACGACACTGTTTATCCAGAGGTTTTCTACGGCCCTGTGGGTTTAACCGGCCCGGAAGCCACAGTAGTTTCTTCGCGGACTTGGCAGGCAACAAGCCACTTTATCTTAGCGATTCTGGCGCTTTCCGGTCATATTTGGCACGCCCTGCGGGTACGGACAAAAGCAGCAGGATTTGATTTTCGATCGGGCGAATTTGTAACGGCAACTCCTGCTATGGTTCCAGTTGCAAGTGCAACGACAACCGTAAGTTTTTCTGACACGACTGTAACTTTTTTGCGGAATTTGCCGATTTACCGCAAGGGATTGTCTCCCATAGTCAGGGGATTAGAAGTTAGCTTGGCTCACGGCTATTTCCTGGTAGGAGCTTTTGCAGTATTGCTGCCTTTACAAGAAAAAGGTTTAGCACCTCTGGCAGGATTGCTGGCAACTCTGGCATTAGTCTTGATTTTGGCAATAGGCCTCTCGATTTACGAGAATCGGAACATCGAAGCAGGTAAAGTTCTTTACTGGCACAAAACGCCGGAAGATTGGAGTTTATTCCGGGGCGGTTTTGTGATCGGAGGTACGAGCGGAGCTTTCCTTGCTTATTTGCTGCTAGACAATTTTGCTGGCATTGATGCAATTTTCCGAGGTGTTGTGAACTGAACTCAAAATAGAATCTGAATCGAATTTAAGCAAGAAACAAAGTTCAACTTTCTTGCTTAAATTGGCTCAGTTCTGGATTTGTATATACTGTTGAGAAAATCACCCTATGACTGTTTTTATTTGCTGTTTCTGTATCGGGACTTTGATGGTTCTGTTTTTGTGGAGTATTTCGGTAGCGCTGCGAGAAGGATTCTATCAAATTCGGCGACTGCATCAAATTCCGTGTTCGGATTGCGAGTTTTTTACTAATGACTACCGTCTCAAGTGTACCGTGCGGCCGTGTGTTGCTTGTACTGAAGATGCGATCGGCTGTACCGACTTTGAACCGAAAACTTGTTTTGCCAATTCTTGTCAACAACATTGCTCTAAGCTTCATAAACCTTACACAGAAATACCGACAACTAATCCTTCAGTTACACCTTTAGCAAGAGGGAAAAGCGGCTATAGCCCTCAATTATGAATTGCGAACAATTTGTAGGGGTAGTGCCCCCGTGCCTACCCTCCTCTCCTCTCCTAGATAACTAAATCCTTCTGCCTTCACAAATATGAATTTATACAGTGCTAACTCACTCAAAGTCGAACTCAACCAGAGGGGCTGTCGCCTGACTCCCCAGCGAGAAACTATTTTAAGCGTCTTTCAAAATCTACGGCAAGGCAATCATTTGAGTGCAGAAGAGTTATATAAAACTTTACAGAGTCAAGGAGAAAAAATTGGCTTATCTACTGTATATAGAACATTGCATTTATTAGCCAGAATTGGGATTTTGCGCGAACTAGAATTAGCAGAAGGACACAAACATTATGAACTAAATTTGCCTGAATTACACCACCATCATCACCTGGTTTGCATTCAGTGTCACAAGACTTTTGAATTTAGCGATGAATCGATTTTTAAAATTGGGAAAAAGCAAGTTGAAAAAGCTGGTGTAGAATTGCTGGATTGTCAGTTAACTGTGCGTGCTGTTTGTTTTGAAGCGCTGCGGGAGGGATGGCCTTCTTTGATACCTAGCAATTGGTTATGTCCTCAATACCATTCGGAAATGGAGAGTGAAGTTCTTTAGGGGCGGTGGCTGTGAGCTCCCGCCCTTGGCAATCAAGCAACCTCTGAATCGAAACGTTGGTGTTCCATCCGAAATACGTTGGCGTACAAACTAGCAACAATCTGTTTGCCTTCCTGGGTCAACTGCAAATAACCGAGAGATTCGCTAATGTGAGGATAAATTCCACTCCAGTAAAACTTAGAGTAGCTTTGGAGCAAGTCGCCCGGATGTCGGTATCCCAAAACTTTAGTAGCACCGCTTTCTTCCAATTCGTAAAACAGCGCGCCAATTTTTTGTAAATATTGTGGGTTGCTGAGCTGACCTATCAAGTCAGCACCGCGAACTAAACTAGAATAATTACCTGCATCTTGGTCAATGTTGCCGTCAAGCACCGAGAAACGAGTCTGTTCTATGTTCTGCTTGATTATCTCAGCATTAATTAGCTTGTGGTTGCCGAAGCGCTCGTCAATGAATAGTTTTGCTCTGTCAACTCGGTAAGGAGATAAACTAGCCGCTGTTGCACCAGGAGCAAGTGCAATTCTCATGCCATCTTTTCCGGTAGCATACAATCCTGCTGATGCTTGGTCTTCTCGGCAAACTCCTTTGACATATCCGATATCTTGGCACAGCAAAGAAATGATGAAGTGCAGCCAATTTTCACACGAGACTCCGCCCTTGCGAATGTGTTTTCCCCGCAAAATTTCTTGACCGACCAAGGTAATACAAATGGCGTGTTCTGTATTGTGATAAAGAGCGTCGCTGCTTGCAATGTTTTCTAACGCCATTGCCCCCACCCAGGCAATAATGTCGGCATAGTCGGATTTGTAGCCTCCGTAAGTGCGACTATATCCATTTTCTAGTTGTTTGATGAAAGCTTCGATCAGCAGTTCTGTAGAATTAAACATACCCTGTCCTTTTCCTTGAATATTGCCTGTCAAGTGTGGTGAGTCTTATTTGAGTCTCTATATAATATAATTTATATATGATTTTATGGATGAGATTTTAACTCAAAACTGAAAACTCACTCACCTGCGTTGTTGGCGCTTGCCTTTGGAGGTAATATCAACACTCCAAACGCCACTTAGTCCATGACTAAAAGCCATCCCCGTCGGACTGCATAGAGCAGTCTGCTAACAATTTTTAGCTCGTCTGAACTTTTTAAAGTCTCAGAATTAATTTCGTATTGAATTTGGTGGAACACCGTCCGATCTATCTTACCGGATTTCCAAATATTCAAGTAAAGTTCGGAAATTGTACTTTCAGGAATATAAGTTTTGGTTTTCATCTGCGCTCAACTAAATGTATATTGCTTATTATCAGGTAATTTTATATAACTTTATGTGATGTCGATCTCTCTGAGGCTGTGATGCGAGCGGCTGTGATGCGATCGCACGGTAGAGTTGATGGGCGTCTCCGAAAAATGGTGGTTCGATATTTCGCGCGATCGATTTTGCACCACTGCTGTGACCCTCTTCAAAGTTGGGCTTCAATATATAATGCCACATATGTATTGGTACGACGGGCGATCGCCGCATCCCAACTTCGAGCAAACAAGCAAGAAAGTTCGCCCGCCGTGGAAATTTCTTGCCAAAAAAACTCGAGTCGTGTACTATATAGAGTCTGGTATCCTCACTTACCCATAATTATTTTCATTTATCCCGTCCCCACACAGGGGAAGGGACTTTCAGTGCGGATGCCGCCAAATCACTATATTCAGCAAAAAGCTAGAAATGCCGTAACTCATGCCCACTATTCAGCAACTCATCCGTTCAGCACGGGAACAAACGCAGAAAAAAACCAAATCGCCAGCTCTCAAGAGTTGCCCCCAGCGCCGCGGAGTTTGCACCAGAGTGTACACGACCACCCCGAAAAAACCCAACTCGGCGCTGCGGAAAGTGGCTCGGGTACGGCTGACCTCTGGTTTTGAAGTGACAGCCTACATCCCCGGCATCGGTCACAACTTGCAAGAACATTCGGTAGTAATGATTCGAGGCGGTCGGGTAAAAGATTTACCTGGAGTTAGATACCACATCATTCGCGGTACATTAGACACTGCCGGCGTGAAAGACCGCAAGCAAGGTCGTTCAAAATATGGGGCGAAGCGTCCTAAAGCAGCGAAGAAATAAGACTTCAACAGTTGACAGTTGACAGTTGACAGTTGACAGTTGACAGTTGACAGTTTAAGAGCGACCTCTACCTAGAAGGAAGAGGATTGGAGTAATGAATAGTCTGATTTTAACTTCTCCCTCACTCGTGTTCCGGCTTTCAACCAATTCTTTCTGGTAACTCGCATCCTTGAGGGGTGGAAAAGCCAAACTTTCGATCGTCCGCGATCGATAATATCTGAGTTCAAAACCCCAAATTCAATCATTCAAAATCAAAAATCGCAAATAGAACTATGTCTCGCCGCACAGTTATTCAAAAACGTCCAGTTCCTCCAGATCCAACCTACAACAGCCGGTTGGTAAGCATGATGGTGAGACGGATCATGCAGCACGGCAAAAAATCCGTGGCCTCCAGCATAGTCTACGACGCCCTGAAAACCATCCAAGAACGCACAGGAGCTGAACCGTTAGACTTGTTTGAAAAAGCAGTCAAAAACGCTACACCCCTGGTAGAAGTCAAAGCCCGCCGGGTAGGTGGCGCTACATACCAAGTGCCGATGGAAGTACGTTCCGATCGCGGAACCACCCTCGCACTCCGTTGGCTGATTAGATTTGCCCGCGCCCGCACAGGCCGCTCAATGGCAGCTAAACTGGCTAACGAACTGATGGATGCAGCCAACGAAACAGGCAGTGCTATTCGCAAGCGCGAAGAAACACACCGTATGGCAGAAGCTAACAAGGCTTTTGCTCACTACCGTTACTAATTGCCAAATCGTCGGGCATGGAGAAGAGGTCGATCGCGCGGCATAAAAGCATCGGGCGATCAATTGAAAAGTGTAAATTTTGAGTATTGAGATTGCTTCTCCAGGGACAATGCTGCCGGCCATTCGTGAAGCAAACTCAAAACTCCCAAAGTAAAAATTCACCCGGTCTCTGAATCCTCCATGTCGCATCCTTAATATTTTTGTAAACAAATGTTGCAAAAAATATTAAAATGTAACAATACGCTCCATATACTTATGTTCTAAGTCGGTAGCGATGGCAAACAAAGTTATTATGTAGTATAGTTGTATTATAGCAACACAAACTCCAAGGAGGTAGCTGTGGCACGTATCGTCCCGCTAGAGAAAACTCGCAACATCGGCATCGCCGCCCACATTGACGCGGGCAAAACAACAACAACAGAAAGAATTCTGTTCTATTCTGGCATGGTTCACAAAATGGGTGAAGTGCACGATGGAACAACAATTATGGACACGATGGCGCAAGAGCGAGAGCGGGGAATTACGATTACTGCTGCCGCTATCACCACCACTTGGAAAGAGCACAAAATCAACATCATCGACACTCCCGGACACGTAGACTTCACTATCGAAGTAGAACGTTCCATGCGAGTGCTTGACGGAGTGATCGCAGTATTCTGCTCGGTAGGTGGAGTGCAACCACAATCGGAAACAGTTTGGCGACAAGCCGATCGGTATAAAGTACCGCGAATCGTGTTTGTCAACAAAATGGATCGGATGGGCGCGAACTTCTACAAAGTCTATGCTCAAATTTGCGATCGGATGAGAGCGAACGCTGTACCCATCCAAATCCCGATCGGCAGTGAGGAAAACTTCCGGGGAATTGTAGACATAGTGCAAATGAAAGCCTATATCTACAAGAACAACACGGGCACTGATATCGAGGAAGTAGAAATCCCCGATGAAGTCCAAGAGCTAGCGGCCCAATATCGCACCAAGCTGATCGAATCCGTAGCAGAAACCAGCGACGCCCTTACCGAGAAATACCTCGAAGGTGTAGAACTAACCGAAGACGAAATCCGTTTGGCCCTGCGCCACGGTACTGTCCAAGGTACGATCGTCCCCATGCTGTGCGGTTCGGCATTCAAAAACAAAGGCGTTCAGTTGTTGTTGGATGCAGTCATCGACTATCTGCCGTCGCCCTTGGAAGTTCCCCCAATTCAAGGACTCCTACCCAACGGCGACACCGCAGAGCGCTTTGCCGACGACAACGCCCCGCTGTCAGCTCTGGCATTCAAAATCATGGCAGACCCCTACGGTCGCCTGACCTTCCTCCGCGTTTACTCCGGTGTCCTCAAAAAAGGTAGCTACGTCCTCAACTCCACCAAAGACAAAAAAGAGCGGGTTTCTCGCCTAATTGTACTCAAAGCGGACGATCGGATAGACGTAGAAGAACTCCGCGCCGGAGACTTGGGAGCAGCCTTGGGTCTGAAAGACACCTTCACAGGCGATACCATCTGTGAAGAAGGCTCCGAAGTGATTCTGGAGTCCCTGTTTATTCCAGAACCAGTCATCTCGGTAGCGGTGGAACCCAAAACCAAACAAGACATGGAGAAGCTCTCCAAAGCCCTCCAGTCACTCTCCGAAGAAGACCCCACCTTCCGAGTCAACGTTGACCCAGAAACCAATCAGACAGTCATCGCCGGCATGGGAGAACTGCACTTGGAAATTTTGGTAGACAGGATGCTGCGCGAATTCAAAGTAGAAGCCAACGTCGGTCAGCCGCAAGTAGCCTACCGCGAAACCATTCGCAAATCCGTCCGCGCCGAAGGTAAATTTATCCGCCAAAGCGGCGGTAAAGGTCAGTACGGTCACGTGGTGATCGAACTAGAACCTGCTGAAGAGGGAACCGGCTTTGAATTTGTCTCCAAAATTGTCGGTGGCACTGTACCGAAAGAGTACATCAATCCGGCAGCACAAGGGATGAAAGAAGCCTGCGAATCAGGTATTCTAGCAGGATATCCCGTGATCGACCTCAGAGCTACTATGGTAGACGGGTCTTTCCACGATGTAGACTCTTCAGAAATGGCATTCAAGATCGCCGGTTCAATGGCAATCAAAGAAGCCGTGATGAAGGCGTCGCCTGTGCTGCTAGAGCCTATGATGAAGGTAGAGGTTGAAGTTCCCGAAGATTACATCGGGAACGTCATCGGAGACCTCAACTCGCGTCGGGGTCAGATCGAAGGTCAAGAGACGGATCAGGGAATTGCCAAAGTTTCTGTAAAGGTTCCACTAGCAGAAATGTTCGGTTACGCTACTGACATCCGCTCCAAAACCCAAGGTCGAGGCATCTTCACAATGGAATTCAGCCATTACGAAGAAGTGCCGCGAAATGTGGCTGAAGCCATTATCGCTAAGAACAAAGGGAACTAATGATTTAAGGTTTTAGATTTTGGATTTTGGATTGAATCCAAAATCTAGAATCTAAAATCTCAAGTCTAAAATCGCTAAAAAAAACAAGGAACAAATCGAGAATGGCACGCGCAAAATTTGAACGGACTAAACCCCACGTAAACATCGGCACAATCGGTCACGTTGACCACGGCAAAACAACTTTGACCGCGGCGATTACGATGACTCTCTCTGCACTAGGTCAAGCAAAGGCTAAGAACTACGCCGACATCGACGCTGCGCCCGAAGAAAAAGCACGGGGTATTACGATTAATACCGCTCACGTAGAATACGAAACCACAGGTCGTCACTACGCCCACGTGGATTGCCCCGGACACGCTGACTATGTGAAAAACATGATCACCGGTGCTGCTCAAATGGACGGCGGCATCCTAGTAGTGTCAGCGGCAGACGGCCCCATGCCTCAAACTCGCGAACACATCCTGCTAGCTAAGCAAGTTGGTGTTCCCAGCTTGGTTGTCTTCTTGAACAAGGAAGACATGGTGGATGACGCTGAACTGTTGGAACTGGTAGAACTGGAAGTTCGCGAACTTTTGAGCTCTTACGATTTTCCTGGCGATGACATTCCCATCGTGACTGGTTCTGGCTTGAAAGCTCTCGAAGCGATGCTTGCTAACCCCAAAACCAAGCAGGGCGAAAATGAGTGGATTGACAAGATTTACAAGCTGATGGAAGCAGTAGATGCTTACATCCCTACTCCAGAACGCGAAATTGACAAGCCTTTCTTGATGGCAGTTGAAGACGTATTCTCGATTACTGGTCGGGGTACTGTGGCTACTGGTCGGATTGAGCGCGGCAGTGTCAAAGTAGGCGAAACTGTCGAAGTGATTGGTCTTAAGGACACTCGCAGCACTACGGTGACTGGTGTGGAAATGTTCACTAAGTCCTTGGATGAAGGCTTGGCCGGCGACAACGTGGGTCTACTCCTCCGGGGTATTTTGAAGGCTGATATTGAAAGAGGCATGGTAATTGCCAAGCCAAAATCCATCAGTCCTCACACTCAGTTTGAATCTGAAGTTTACATTCTGAAGAAGGAAGAAGGCGGCCGTCACACGCCATTTTTCTCTGGCTACCGCCCTCAATTCTACGTCCGTACAACTGACGTAACCGGTACAATCATGCAGTTCACTGCTGATGACGGTTCGGAAGCTGAAATGGTGATGCCTGGTGACCGGATCAAAATGACTGTAGATCTGATTCACCCGATCGCGATCGAACAAGGAATGCGCTTCGCAATTCGCGAAGGCGGCCGCACCGTCGGCGCCGGCGTTGTTTCCAAAATCCTCAAGTAGGAATCCGCTAACAGCCCTGATAGCAGAAAAGCCACCAAATGTCAATAGGCTTTTCTGCTATTTAGTGAGTAGTTAGTAGTTATTGGTTAGTAGTTATTGGTTAGTAGTTAGTGGTTAGTAGTTATTGGTTGGTAGTTATTGATTAAATATTCGATAATAAAGAACAAATAACAAGTAACAAAGAACAAATAACAAGTAACAAAGAACAAATAACAAAGAACAAAAAATAAACAGAACCTAGAAAATTAAAGAAACCAAAATGGCAGCTATCCAACAACAAAAAATTCGCATTCGCCTCAAAGCTTTCGATCGCCGAATTCTCGACGCATCTTGTGAAAAGATTGTAGATACAGCAAATCGGACAGCAGCTACTGCGATCGGCCCGATTCCCCTACCGACAAAACGACGGATTTATTGCTTGCTGCGATCGCCCCACGTAGACAAAGATTCTCGCGAACACTTTGAAACCCGCACGCACCGTCGCATTATCGACATTCACCAGCCTTCTGCTAAAACAATTGACGCTTTGATGAAATTGGATTTGCCAGCCGGCGTAGATATTGAAGTCAAGCTGTAGATTGACAGTTTGGGAAATAACAAGAGAAGGAACAATGGAAAAATACATTGTTCCTTTTTTTTATCAAATTCTTTAAGTTACAATCCTCAGTATTGATTCACCAAAGCAGAATTCATTTCTGGAGAATTCCGGCGCAATGCTTTGTAACCGTTATTTTATTATAAATCCCATCACCAGATAATAGAGATGACACCTGAAGCCGTAATATTTCGATCGCACGTCAACAACGCAACAGTTTCACCTCGCTCTTGCAAAATCATTGCGGTTGCGACAATTTGGCGATCGTGCATTTCATTAATGTTCAATAAGCTGAGCGTTCGATCGACGATAGTTCGATCGAGTGGATAAACTGTGATTCTGGAATCGCTATTAATCACATTAAACAAGGCATTTACAGATGGAATTGATGTTTTTCCCCGCTCTACAATCCATGCAGCTTCAGCAAGAGCGATCGCGGGTAGAACAAGCTGACTGTCCAAATTAGAAAGAATGGCTTGGGCTTGAGTCCCCAATCTTTGATTTCCTTCGAGAAACCAAATCAATGCGTGGGTTTGAAACTGTAACTTAATTTATGGACAAAGCTACCCATCCTTGACTATTTGGGTAGCTTTGTCCGCAACTCGGGCGATCGCACGAGACTATTTG
>NZ_JAEQCT010000167.1:0-14933 GCF_020738205.1 Microcoleus sp. PH2017_24_DOB_U_A | reverse complement strand
AACACTGGTCAACGTCTGTTGGGCAACATGGGAATACAGCGCTTTAAAGTGCAGATTTTCTTTGAATAATTTGTGCAAGTCATACTTGCCCGGAATCTTCCCGGTTTTGAAATACAATTGCCGACAGTAGTAAGTCCCAGAGTTGGCTAGCTTGTTTGACTCTTCGCATACAAACTCTAGAACGCTTCTTAACTCTCGATTTGGGCTAATTAAATTTTGCTGGCAGCCATAATTAGACATTTTTTTGAGTCTCAATGTACTGTTTAATTACTGTAATGGGCGCACCGCCAACAGTTGCAATGAAGTAGCTATTAGTCCATAACGTTGGTAATCGACTTTTTAAACAAGGAAATTCTTGACGGAGGTATCTAGAGGATCGTCCTTTCATGTATCTGATTAGTTTGGCAATCCCAAACTGAGGATCGCACTCGATTAAGAGGTGAACATGATCTGGCATTACTTCCATTTCTATCAATTCACTATTAAACTCAGTCGCAACTTCTAACAATATTTCTTTTAGTCGGGCATCGACACCTTCAATTAAAACTTTGCGACGATATTTTGGACACCACACAATATGGTATTTACACGAGTAGACGACATTTTTGTTGGATTTGTAATTAACGCTCATATTATAGTTATACAGCATTAACCTGTATATGGTGCAAATCTTGCATTAAGATTTATTAAATACGCTTAGGCGGTTGAAACCGCCGCCGACTTATCCCCGTGTCGTTAGCCAGGGGCTGGCGTCTCGTTCTTCGGTCAAACTTCCAAGGAGAGACAACCCACTATCGCTACTGTGCCGGCAATTTCTACAAGAAAAGGAACGAGCAGAGCGGTTCGGAGAGGAACTTGGCTGAAAATTCGGGAGAGAGGTAATACCATTTTAGATTTTAGATTTTAGATTTTAGATTTTAGATTTTAGATTTTAGATTTTAGATTTGGGAAATTGTTATCAATTTCTAATTCCCGCTCGCTGTTTTTATAAATACTCATGTTAGTAATCTCCCGCCCGCTCAAACTCACTAGCCGATTTGATTTTTGTGGCAATATTTTTGTTCCAGTTTCAGAGGGTATTGTCGGAGACTTGCAGGATTTTAGAAGCTTCTAGGCGGGGTGAAAGAGCGGGTCATTGTATTGATTTGGAGGTTCTACGGCATTTTCCTACTTTATTGAATGAATTTGATTACTTTGAAGTTACAGTTCGCGATCGCAAAAGTAACGTATTTCTGTTATTGTTCGCGCTCGTCTCGAAATCTCAAAGCCTTGCCACACAGTCATCATGCGCCCAAGATTGACTTATTATAATCTATCGCAACTGCCAATACATCCGTTAGATCTAAATTGCTCGTTGCCGAACTTCCTTTTTCCTTGTGCGATAAGAACGATCGCCCTTTTAGCAAATTCTATATTCACTGTCAACCAGCACGGTTGAGCTAGCCCGATCGGGTTAGCTTAAATGAGTGTCACTCAAAAAAGTGACTGGTAACTAACTTGTACCCCCGGTTATCAATAGATATAGCGAGGGAAAAGCAAAAAACAAAACTTTTGTGCTCGCACAACCTACTTAGATAAACACATGGAAATTTCAACTTTTGAACTCTTGGCAAAGCCCATTGCACCTTCAGTGCCCACCGCACCAGAACTCACTCCAGTGCTTCGGCGGGTCGTTCAAGGATACTTTCTCACCATCTCTAATCTCGAAGCGATCGACTTGCGATATCGGATTGAGTTTGCCGTTAGTTTGCCCGTACCGCCAGATCCTAATAAAATCCCGATCGACGGCGTTAACGTTCGCTTAATTATTGACGTTGAAGGCGCTAACACCTTTATACCTCTGACTCAGATCGGATCTAGCAACATATATCGCGGGTTTTTCAGAATACCTGCTGGCAAAACTGCATCTGTTGAATTGTTACCTCTTGTGCCAGCAGTTCTCACTTCGGGTAGCCTAGAAGTACGGGGATATGTCTCGCTGTTTTTGCACGCCCGCCGCTTCTTTCCAGGCCCCGTACCTCCAACCAAACAAGGAGCCAGAGTGTTGCTGAATCCAGAAATTCGGGGTACTTTTTTGCCGAATGGTTTTCCAGGTGTGGTTGGGGATCTAGACTTCGATCAAATTAATTACACTCTGGCGATCGCTAGCGGAAAAGCATTGAATGTGCTTCCTCCGGCAATCTCTGGGCCAATTATTATCGATCCACCAATCATACTGCCGGTTTTGGAAGAGTTGCGCGATGGTAATTTGGAGTTAGCTAGTTCAGACGCAGACAATTCAGAAAAAGCTCAAATGCTAGTACAACTTCTGGCGGAACTTGAACCAAATGAGGCCAATTTGAAGGCGCTAAATACCGTGATGAACAAGTTCGATATTCCCGTTAAAATGTCTCACTGCTAGAAAAGAAGGGAATTATCCACCAACTCTATAGGGTGGGAAATACCTAAAATCTCTGGTATAGCAGTTCTCAAGTAGGTGAGGTACGTTGTTGGGCTTGGGCCCTCTTACCATAGGTTATACGGTAAGCTCGCAGACACGCCAACAACTCAGATCGCAGTCATACCTCACCTATCTGAGAAAGGCTATAGCCTTTCTCAAAAAGATGAGGTATGAATGACAGCTTATATAAGCACTAAACCTATAGGGCTCGCATCCCAACAACGTACCTTACCTATCTGAGAAAGGCTATATGTAGGGTGCGCTCCCGCCGCGCACCTTGCCGCTAGTTTGTAGTGAGGACTTCAGTCCTCACTACAAACGTTAAAAATCTAAAATGGTATGAGGATTATTCGGATGCAACCAGTATTTAAGTTTCAGCCAATTTCTTTTAGTTGGGTAGCGCTTCACCCCCAGCCAAAAGGTGTCATTCAATTTATAGGTGGCACTTTTTTTGGCACTTTTCCTACTGTATTTTATCGAGATTTCTTAAAAAAGTTGTTTGCAGATGGCTATACAATTGTTGCTTTGCCGTTTAGGTTTAGTTTTCGCCACTGGCCGATCGCAGTTAGTTTATTGCAAGAACAGGAGATACTTAGGAAAGAACTAACGGAAGTTGCGAAAAAATTGGGTTGGGAGTCGGATATTTATCAAGAGCGATCGAGCTATTTTTGGGTGGGTCACAGTTTGGGATGCAAGTACATCGCTCTTTTAGAGTTTTTAAGCGATGCCAATTGGCAAAATATTGCGAATCAATGTTATGGCCAAGATGAAAACCGACAGATTCAAAAGTTAATCTACAATAGCAGTATCGAGACACCTTCAATTAAAGGTCAACCCTCTTTATTAATTGCTCCCGATATCAGCAACACCGAGAGTGCAATTCCGATTCGAGCCCTCGCAGTGCTGTTAGACAAACTAGGTTTGGGAGTGCGGCCGACAAGAGCAGAAACTCAGTGTTTTATTGCTAGCAGTTCTTTGTTTAATTTAACTGCACTGATTTCGTTCGATCGAGATGACATAGCAGGCTCAGTTAGGGATATTGACAAAAGTTTGGAAGTACAAAAAAACAGCGATGTGCTGTGGTTGGTTGAACAGTTGAAAGCTAGAGATTTACCAGTTTTAACTCGGGAAATAGAAGGCACTCATTTATCCCCTATCGCTATCGAAACTGGCAATTATATTGTTGGGTTAAATCATTTTAATGCCTTCATCAAGCCGATTAAATACCGATTGCTTGAAGCTGAATGCGTTAAATTTTTAAGCGCTTTGAAGCTCAAGTCCGCACCCAAGGTCGATCGATAATATCACATCCGATTGCGCGATCGAGCGACTGGGCACAATGTAATATTTTTTACACCGGAAGTTCGATCGCAAATTCTGTCCCTTCACCCAGCACAGAATGGCAGATTAACTTGCCGCTGTGGGTTTCTTCTACGATAGACTTAGCGATCGCCAATCCCAATCCCGTCCCCTTGCCAACCTCTTTCGTAGTAAACAGATGGTCGAATATCCGCGATTTTACTGACTTTGGCATACCAGAGCCGTTGTCTTTGATACTAATTTCTACGGTAGAAAGGTCGATCGACATTTGAGTAGAAATAATAATTCGCTCAGGATCGGCTTCTAATTCCGCATAGGTTCGCCCAACGCACGCTGCATCCAAAGCATCGATCGCATTGGCGAGAATATTCATAAACACCTGATTTAATTGTCCGGGAAAACAATTAATTTCTGGCACATCGCCGTAGTTAGCAATCACTTCAATGGCTGGACGCAGATTATTTGCCTTGAGGCGATGGCGCAAGATCAGCACTGTGCTGTCAATACCTTCAGCCAGGTTAAATTTCTGCTTTTTATCGCTGTCGGCGCGGGAAAAAGTGCGGAGGCTTTGACTAATAGATACGATGCGATCGCCCCCATCCTTCATGGATTTAACCAGTTTGGGCAAATCTTCCCGCAGATATTCTAGATCGATCGTGTCTAGAGATGCCTCAATTGTCGGGCCGGGTTCGGGGAACCGTTGGCGATATAGATCGATCAAATCAAATAGATCGTTAATGCTATCTTCCACAGCACTGACATTACCTACGACACAAGCAATGGGATTGTTAATTTCATGAGCAACACCCGCCACCAGTTGTCCCAGAGTGGAGAGTTTTTCTTGCTGCACCAATTGCAATTGGACTTTCTCCAACTCATCGGTACGTTGTGCCACTCGTTGTTCTAAGGTGTCGGCTAGTTGCTTTAGACGCCAGTGAACTTTCACCCTTGCTAATACTTCCTGAGGTTCAAAAGGTTTGGTAATGTAGTCCACCGCCCCCAAGGATAAGCCTTGGATTTTATTCTCCGTATCTGCCAAAGCCGTCATAAAAATTATGGGGATACCTTGAGTAGCGGGGTCTGATTGGAGGCGGCGACAGGCTTCAAAACCGTCCATTTTGGGCATTTGCACGTCGAGTAAAATTAGGTCTGGGTGAGCATAGGCTACCATAGCTAGGGCTTCTTCACCATCCACTGCCATGCGAATTTTGTAGTTGGCGGATTTCAAGGTTTTGGAGAGGATAGACAAGTTGGTGGGATTGTCATCCACAATCAAAATAAAGGAATTGCTTGAGTCAATCATAGTTTCTAATACTACACATTAAGCGAGATACTGCTGAATAAATGCCCGTAGTTGTTTGATCTCGCACGCCTCGGCCATCTGGATAAGTTCTCGGACAAAAGCGGCATTATCCCCATCGGAAATTTGCTGGGCGACTTCCATCACTCCCTCTAAATCGCCCATTTTGGCTAGTTGAGCAAGTTGGGTCAAAATGGCGTCAGATGGCGGCTTAATTTCTTGAGCTACATCCAACTCCCAAAGTTGCTCGTCTTTGGGATCCTGATAAATCCACTCTAACTTTAAATACTTTTGCACTTGTTCTAGCAATATTTCAGCTTGGATGGGTTTGGGTAAGAAATTATTGCCCCCCGCTTTAATGCTATTGAGGCGATCGATCTCAAAGACACTGGCTGAAGAAACCAGCACAATGTGATGTTGTAGTTCTGGATGCGATCGCAATGAGTGCAAAAACTCAAACCCGTCCATGACTGGCATGGATAGATCGGTAATAATCAAATCCGGTGCAGTCTGTAAAACTTGCTGGAGTCCTTCTTGTCCGTCGCTAGCTTCAATAATTTTAAAACCAATTGGTTCCAAAAGATTCAGCAATACCGAACGATTTTCCCAGCGGTCATCGATCAATAAAATTTTGCGTCGTTTCCCAGCATAGCCTAGGATAGTTCTCTGAGAAACAACTCTCGAATCCGCAGCCCAATCCTTCTCTTCGGGCAATTCTACTTCAAAGGAGAAGGTGCTACCTTCCCCGGAAATACTTTCGACTTTAATTTCACTACCCATCAAGGAGACAATTTTATGGCTAATTGCTAGTCCTAATCCAGTACCTTCGGATTGTTTTTTGATATCACCTACCTGTTCAAATGGCTGGAATATCTGCTCTAGTTGTTGCGGGGTAATTCCGACTCCGGTATCTTTTACTGAGAAACGGAGAGTGCAAAAATCCGGTCGATCCGTTGTTTCAACTCTCTCAACTAAGAAGGTCACGCTGCCTTGATTCGTGAATTTAATGGCATTACTCAACAGATTAATTAGTACCTGACGCAAACGCTTTTCATCCGCCAGGACTCCCATAGGTAAGTTATCATCTGGGAGAAAGTCGAAGGTAATTCCTTTTTGTTGCGCTCGAATACTGTTGATTTCTACAACGCTTTGGAGAAAGGAAGGAAAGTAGAAGGAGGCGGGATAGATTTCTAGTTTACCTGCTTCGATTTTAGAGAGGTCAAGGATATCGTTAATTAGGGTGAGCAGGTGGGAGCCGCACTGGTAGATGATGTTAACGCCGTTACTTCCTTTCGAGGTGAGGGGTTCGCTGCGTTGCAGAATCTGAGCGTAGCCGAGGATGCCGTTAAGGGGTGTGCGGAGTTCGTGGCTCATATTGGCGAGAAATTCGCTTTTGGCGGCGTTGGCGTTGTCGGCTAATTCCTTTGCTTGTTGAAGTTCTAGGGTACGTTCGGCAACGCGAGCTTCGAGGACTGTGAAGGAGGTTTTGAGTTGCGCTGCCATTTGGTTGAACGATCGCGCTAACCCTGCTAATTCTTTGATATCGTTAATCTCGACTGTGCGATCGAGTTCACCCGTGGCAATGGCTTCACTGGCTTGTTGCAATTTCAGAATCGGATCGGCAATCCATTGGGAAGTATATATACCGAGAACGGTTGCCAAAACCAACGCACCCAAACAGAGGATAATTGTGGTGCGAGTGTTGGCATTGATTTGTGCCATGAAAGTTGATTCAGGGACTACAATGACGCCGATCCAATCGATACCTCGTTTGTCGTTAATAGTTGAAATTTGAATAAACTGACGTTGGTTTCCCAGCATAAAATCAAGCTGCTGACTTTCGGCAATGTTGTTAAAAGTGCCAAGTCGTTCGAGGATTGCTTGGGCTGTTTGACGCATTACATAATTTTCAGACTTGACGGCAGGAATTTGTTGTAATTCATTTTTTTTGCGATCTATAATATAAGGCTCTTCGATCGTGGAACTTGCAATCAGGTTGCCCGATCGATCGATGATAAACGTTTGTCCTGTTTGATTCACCTGTAGATTGTTGAGAAAGCTATGAATCTTGCTAATCCGAAAAATATTGTTTTGAACTCCTAATAAATTTCCATCGCTGTTGTAGATCGGCTGGGTTAGAGCAATTGTCGCCTTCTTCGTCGTCTGGCCCAAGTAGGGCTGAGATGTCCAGATTGGTTTTCCGGCTTTCAGTGCAGCTAAATACCAGGATCGAGTCCGAGCGTCAAACATTGGTTGAGTTTCTATCAACCTAGTCCGTTGACCTCGATCGCCCAGACTGTAGATTTGACGCTGAGGCAGATTCGCTTTGTCACCAACCCGAGAAACGATGCCATCCTTTAATGTATCCTCTAAGGTAATACTTGTGCCATCAGTTAAAGCAATTTGCATGAATTCGACAGTATCTTGGCTGACCAACCGCCAAAAAGTCCGTTCTAGTTTGGTGACATCTGTTAAATCTAACCGCCCCTCTTGACCCGCGGCCACGATCGTTTGCCCTACAATATAAGGCTTGTCTAGATAAGCCAGGACTTGCAGGTTGAGGCGATCGCTAATCTCTTGACGCAACTGACTGGAAACATCATTTACTGCTTGCTGTCCGTTACGCAGCGACAGATAACCAGTCAGTCCGACTGCGGCAAAGATTTGCAAGACAAACGGAACTACGAGTACAAGTCGTAAAGGTAGAGTTTTAGCGGAATTCGCGTTAGATTTCATCATAGGTAAGTCGATTTTAGATTTATTGCCACATTGAATCTGCGAGGTTTGGTGCATCTGGCGCAAGGCGAATATATCCGTAGGGGCGAAGCATGACCGCAATCAATATGAGATTATAACTAATAACTTATATGCGGTCATGCTTCGCCCTCTTCCTTGCGCCAGATGCACCCGGGAGGTTGAGCTTTGGTCTCCAGGTTTTATGTTCACAGGCGATCGTACCCTGACCTTTGCCACCAATGGTTCGATCGCTATTCCCTATTTTAAGCTGCGATCGCAAGCCATTTTATTAACTTTTACCATAAAAAAAATTAAAATCAGACTATTCATTACTCCAATCCTCGGACTTCTAGGTAGAGGTCGCTCTCAAACTGTCAACTGTCAACTGTCAACTGTCAACTGTTGAAATATGGCCTTTAATTGGGAGCGAGATTACAAACTCAGTACCTTCACTTAGAGTTGATGCCACCTCGATAGTCCCCCCGTGTTTTTCTTCTACGATCTGTCGGGCGATCGCCAATCCTAACCCAGTGCCTTTTCCCACACGTTTCGTGGTAAATAAATGATCGAAAATGTGGGATTTTACTTCTGACGACATTCCTTTTCCGTTATCCGCGATCGTCACTTTTACACCTTCACTTTCCAGGTTCGTCCGAATCTCGATCCGATTGGGATTAGCTTTAATCTCAGCAAAACTGCGTCCTGAATTAGATTCATCTAGCGCATCGATCGCATTCGCCAGAATATTCATAAATACCTGATTTAGTTGTCCGGGGAAACAGGCAATTCCCGGAATTTTGCCATATTCGGTGACAACTTCAATGGCGGGACGATGTTCGTTACCTTTGAGACGATGCCGCAAAATTAGGACTGTACTATCGATGCCTTCGTGCAGGTTGAATAACTGCTTTATATCGCTATCGTTACGGGAGAAAGTGCGGAGACTTTTGCTAATCGATGTAATGCGATCGGCCCCATCTTTCATCGCCTTGATTAATTTTGGTAAATCTTCCCGTAAATATTCCAGATCGATCGCTTCTAATTCGTCTTCAATTTCCGCATCGGGTGTAGGAAACTTTTTCTGATAGAGATCGATAACTCCAAATAAGTCGTTAAGAGCATCCTGTACCGCACCGACATTACCGACAATGCAGCCCACGGGATTATTAATTTCGTGGGCAACACCAGCAACTAAATTACCCAAGGCTGACATCTTTTCACTTTGAACCATATGTAATTGAGCTTGCTGCAATTCTTGTAAAGCCTGTTCTAAGGCGTGGGTTTTTTGTTGAATAATGGTTTCTGCATTTTTGCGATCGCTAATATCTCGCACAATACCTTGGAGTCCTATAGCATGACCTTCAGTATCTTTGATGGGAGTCATGTTTAGTGTTACCCACAGATAGCTGCCGTCTTGGCATAGGTGACGAAATTCTATATCTTGCTGGTTCGTGCCTTGCTCAAGCGCAACTTTAGCCGGTGCCAGCGCCATTTCTAAGTCATCGGGATGAATTAAATATGTTAAGGATTTTCCAACCCAATCAGACGGGGGGAATCCAAACATCGTCTCAAATTGGGGAGAGAGGTAGGTAAAGATGCCATCTGCCTGGGCAGACCAAATCATGTCATTTGCCCCTTCCACCAATCTTCGGAATTTAGCCTCACTCTCAGCCAGGGCAGCTTCAGCGTGTTTGCGATCGCTAATATCTCGGAAAATTACTAGCGCATGACGCTTGCCGTTGTAGTCACAGGAAGTTGCTTTAATCTCAATGTCAAAAATTGTGCCATCTTTGCGGATACATCGCCCGCGATGATTAAAAATCTGCCCGCCTCGGATAGTCTCAATAAATTTGGCAAATATGGAAAGTTCTTCAGCTATCACAAAATCTGGCGGAGATAAAGCCAGAAACTCTGCCTCAGAATAGCCAAATATTTTACATACAGTTGGGTTGATCGCAATTGTGATACCTGTCTCTAGATCGACAATTGAGAGTCCATCTGTGACTGATTCAAAAATGCTGCGATACTGTTTTTCTTGTTGAGCTAATTTATCGGATTTCTCTTTTTCTCGCTGATATAGCTTGGCATTTTCGATGGAAATAGCGGCTTGAGTGCAGAGAAAGTTAAGAGTCAGGATGCGATCGCGCGTAAACGCACCACTGGTTCTTTTATTCTTCAAATATACAATGCCACGTAATTGACTTTGATGCAAAACAGGCAGACACAAAATGCTCTTGGGCTGTCGCTGGAGTAAATACTCGTCAATCACTGGCAAATCAGTCTTGAGATTGTCGATGACAACCACTTCCTGCGTGTTTTTGACATACTGAATCAGTTTTATCGGCAGAGCCTCATGCCCCTCCAGGGGAGTAGCGCTAATATCGATTTCATCGAGAGTTGCGATGACTTGGACATACCATTCCCCAGCTTCATTGGGAACTATCATCACGAAGCGTTCAGCCCCAGAGTTTTGTAAAATGATTTGGCTGAGTTGATGCAGGAGCTGCTCTAGTTGAATGGTTTCAGAGAGGCTTTGAAAGGCTTTGAGGAGCGTGGCAAAATCCAGAGCGGTGTTAATGCTCGTGCTTGAAGACTGGGTAGGATTGGTAGAGGTGTTAATAGAGGAATGAGGCGCAAGAGCAGTAATTGTTGTCAGTGTTTCCAAGATAGTTAGAGATTCGGTACCTGCATAGAGAATGGGGCGCAGTAAATTGGGATAACGATTTTCTAAGTCATCGGTTTTGGCTTTGGCTCCCCAACGGGCATAGCAGTAGTAAGCTTCTTGCATATAGCCGGAGGCGACTTTTTCTTTGCCCCAATCTAGATAGAATTTGGCTGCAAGTTCGTTGGCGAGGGCTTCTTCTTGAATGTATTTGTTGGCTTTAGCGCCAGAAATGGCAAGATCGTATAGATCGATCGCTTCTATTCTTTCACCCAGCACTCGCCGATGCTCCGCCGCCACCAGATCGTATTTATGTTGGAAGTTCATCGGAGCTTGGCTAGCCCTTTGTTCAAGCTGTGTGAGTTTGCTCTGAATGCGATCGCCCAATGCAGATTTTTCTGGCTGCGTGCTGGGTTCAAGAGCCAAATCTGCTAGCACCGCATAAAATTCGGTGACAATAACAACAAGCTGAGTCCGCGTAATCGGATCGCAGCGATCTAGTAGGGAAGCAATGCGTTGAGCGGTGTGATAATCACCAAAAAGATAGCTATAAACGAGCTGATTGTGAATGTAATAAATAAAGACAGGAATTCCCGGATTCATCTGTTCCCAATCGCTCGGGAAACTGGGTGCAGGAATTTTCCCTTCTAAGCTCAAGATACCCTGGTGATTAGCTTGATGGATGGCGAAACCAATGCCAGCTTCTCCGATTTGCCCCATCCACTGGCTATACTTTTCCATTTCAACATGGACTGTTGCTAAATTGTTTCCAGCTAAATAAGCTAGATTGCAGTAGTTAAAAGCACTATAAGTGGCGTGTTCATAATCACCAGTTTCTATAGCCAGGGTGTAAGTTTGTTGCAATTTTTCTACAATCTGATGTGCTGAAAAATGCCAATGTTGAGTAAAAAGATTGACTAAGAATGTGGTCATGGCAGCCAGTTCGCGGGCTTCGTATCGATCGATAAGTTGGAGTGCTAATTGTCCAAATTCATAGGCAGCGGTTTTATCTCCTAACATTCCACCCACTAACATCGCGTAGTTTGCATAACCATGAGTATGAGGAGCAGCATGACCATTGTCTAATCCAAGTTTGGTTTGTGCTAATACTAGCAGGGGGAACAACATCGGATCGCCTAAAAAGGCGGCGGGAGAAATTCTCAGTAATAGATAGCTGGCTGCCAGTTTGTAGGGATCGTCAATCGCTGGAGATTCTAATAAGTCCTCGATCGAGCGATCGGCAAGTTTAGCTTGTACTTCCTGCAAGCCCATGATGATATCCTGGGGCTGGGGCTGGGACGGAAAAGTGATGCCTAATGTCTCTAAGAGCGATCGCCCGAGAGCAATTGCTTCGGAAAAGCGACTTTGAAGTTTCAAGCCCTGTAGGCGAATGTCCTGCATCGGTAGGGCTGTTAAGAAATCAGGGCTGTGTTGGAGTGCAGTGTCAATGCACCGATCCATCAACTCGAATTGACTGCACAGACAGGCGGCTTGGGCAAGGCCTTGATGCAGCTTGCGAGTCAAGGTATCCTGTCGATCCCAGCAGTCGGGTGGCAACAATTCGATGCCGGTGCGACAATAATCTACGGCAGCTTCGTAAGCAGTAGAGGCGATCGCTTTGTCACCTGCTTCTAGATTCAGTTGAGCCAACAGTAATTGTTCCGATAATTGGTTAATTAATGCTCTTCCCAAATTCAGTTGATTCACTAACAAAAATACTTGCTTTGCCCTGTTTGCAGATAAACTTTTAGCTAACAGTAATCTGCCAATTTTGAGGTGAATTTGGGATTTTTGATACTCAGGAATGAGAGAATAGGCAGCTTGTTGGATGCGATCGTGGAGAAATCTGTAGAGTGCAATCTGTGAATTTTCGACTAAATCCTGGGTTTCTCGTTGGATATAAAACTTGTAAACTTCACTTTGAGGTAGAATCAAGCCTTCTTGCAAAGCTTGCCACAATGTTGTTGACGTTTCCGTCTCAGATTGCTCAAATGCGATCGCCAGCGTCTTCAAATCGAATTCGTTGCCAATACAAGCAGCCAGTTTCAACACCGCTTGTGTTTCCAGTGGCAGTTTCTGCAACTGCAACGCCATAAACTCCACCACATCATCCGTGAGTGCCGCCTCCCGCACCCGGACAATATCGCATTCCCAATGTCCGACTTGGCTGTCAAACTTAATCAACTCATCCTGATGGAGTGCCTTGAGAAACTGAGTGGCAAAAAATGGATTTCCTTGGGTTTTTTGTGCAATCAATGCCGTCAACGGTTGCGCTAACGCCGTATCACAGTTGAGCGTATCTGCAACTAATTGATTCAAACTAGATTGGCTTAATGGCTTTAGGGCGATCGTACTCACAATTGCCTCAGTTTTGCTCACTGAATCCAAGGTCAGCATTAACGGATGGGCTCCGGAAACTTCATTGTCGCGGTATGCTCCAATCAGCAGCAAATAGCCTGTTTCCGATGCCATTAACAGTTGCATCAAATTCAGTGAAGCGGAATCTGCCCACTGCAAATCATCCAAAAAGATAACTAAGGGATGTTCTGGTTTTGTGAAGACTTGAAGAAACTTTTCAAACAATGAATTGAATCGATTTTGGGCGGCTGTTCCCGACAGTTTAGTGGCAACAGATTGTGTGCCGATAATTCGTTCCAGTTCAGGAATTACTTCAACAATTACCTGCCCATTTTCGCCAACCGCTTCTAGAATCTGTGTTTTCCAGGTTTGTAGTTGGGTGTCCGACTCGGAAAGCAGTTGCCCCATCAGATCGCGGAAGGCTTGCACAAAGGCAGAAAAGGGAATATTGCGATTAAACTGGTCAAATTTCCCTTTAATAAAATAACCCCGTTGCCGGACAATGGGTTTGTGAACTTCATTCACAACAGCCGTTTTGCCAATGCCAGAAAATCCAGAAACCAGGATCAATTCACCCCCCCTTTGTCTACCGTTGCTAAGGGTGGATGACAGGGGAGTCGCTACTCGATCGAATGCTGCTAATAGTTTTTGAACTTCGATTTCCCTGCCGTAGAGTTTTTCAGGAATCAGGAAGCGATCGCAAATATCCCGTTGTCCCAATTCAAAATGCTCAATTTTACCAGTTGCTTGGAGTTGAGCAAAACAAGTTTCTAGATCGTGTTTTAATCCTAATGCACTTTGATAGCGTTCTTCTGCATTTTTCGCCATCAACTTCATGACAATATTAGCAATTGCCTGCGGAATATCTACACTTTTAATTGTTGATTGTGGATTTGTTTCTTGTCGAAGAGATGGCGGTTGTTTGGCAATATGATAGTGAACTAACTCCATCGGATCTTGGGATTGAAACGGCAAATTTCCTGTCAGCAGTTCGTAAAAAGTAACTCCGAGGGAATAAAAGTCGGTTCGGTAGTCAACGCCTCGGTTCATTCGTCCTGTTTGTTCGGGAGAAATATAGGCGATGGTTCCTTCTAAAACGTTGGGATTATAATAAATTTCTTGCGTTTCTCGTGGCAGTAAAGAAGCGATGGAGAAGTCGATTAGTTTGATTTGCTTGGTTTGCGGATTAATCAGAATATTAGCTGGTTTAATATCTTTGTGAATGATGCAGTGGTTCCCAAGTATATCTAATGTATTGCTTAGGGCGATCGCTATTTGGAAAAACTCAACGAGAGATTTTACTGTTTTGCCTTTTCCAGTCCACTCTTTTAGAGAAATTCCCCCGAAGTCTTCGACAATCAGCGCATAGCCGTTGCGGTAGGGTTCCAAGCTGTAGGTTTGGATGATTCCGGGCAAGTTGAGGTTTTTGGCGATCGTGTACTGATTGCGAAATTGGACGAGTTCGCTGAAGCTGGGATACTCGCTATGCAAGACTTTGATGGCAACGGGCTGTTTGTCGTCTGTGCGGAAACCTCGATAAACTACGGTGCGAGTGCCTGAGTAAATGCGATCGATAATTTGATAGCCAGTTAGTTCTATCATAACGATAGTTATTTTTTTATTATTTTTGATCTAACTATTATAATCTAGTAATTATCCAATAATGCCAGTAAAAATACTTAAGAAAATAACAAAAACGATACCCAGTAATACCAATTTAATGTGAAGTTGCACATATCTCGATCCCCCTAAATCCCCCTTAATAAGCTATGCTTTATAAACATCTTTCTTAACAATAAATTTGACAAAAATCAACATCTGTGCTGTTAAACGATCGGGCGATCGCCCAGGAATGAGATTAAAATGATCGATCAATGGGTAAGGGAAGAATTAGAAAAGACTCAATTGGGAGATGCAAGAAGAACAAATAGATTCATGAAAATTGTTTCTAACTTGAGTGATAAACCAACATCCAGTGTACCTGAAGCTAGTGGTACATGGGCAGAAACTAAGGCTACTTACGATTTTTGGGATTCACCATATATCAAACCATCTCAGCTTAGGAAAGGACACGTAGATGCGACGGTTTCAAGAATTAAAAATCATCAAATTATCTT
>NZ_JAEQCT010000037.1:0-46224 GCF_020738205.1 Microcoleus sp. PH2017_24_DOB_U_A | reverse complement strand
AGTGGGAGTCGGCGCGGGTGTTGGTGTCGGCGCCGGAGTTGGTGTGGGAGTTGGAGTTGGCGCGGGTGTTGGTGTCGGCGCCGGAGTTGGTGTGGGAGTTGGAGTTGGCGCGGGCGTTGGTGTCGGCGCCGGAGTTGGTGTGGGAGTTGGAGTTGGCGCGGGTGTTGGTGTCGGCGCCGGAGTTGGTGTGGGAGTTGGAGTTGGCACGACTCCATTGGTGTATTCAAAAGAGCCGCTGTCAACGATCGCCCCTGGAATAGTATCGCCATCTTGAGGGCGAGTCACGCCGCGTTGATCCAAAGCCGGTGCGCCACTTGCAACCCCTTTATCAATTGCTGGACTTCCTAATAGCAGAGGCCTTACGAAAGCGCCGTTGATGTTTTGCAGGGGGCCGAGTTTGGGATCTGCGAGAGTCACACTTGCCGTAGCATTGACATCGCTGCCGTCATTGGGGTTTTTGGGCGGCCACTGAAAATTCCCTCCTTGATCGCTATATTGGGCGGTGACGTGTTGCTGAATTCCCCAAGGGTTTCCTCCGTTAGCCGCTGTATTGTTGGAAAGAACCGTGTTTTTGAGGGTGACATTATTGGCATCGGCGAAGATACCTCCACCAACCCAACCGGCACTATTATCGGCGATCGTCGTGTTGACAATAGTTGTGCGTGCACCAAGAGTCATGGCACCGCCCAGTTTGTTGAAATCACCAGCAGCAAACGCGGTGGAGTTGCCAGAAAACGTGCTGTTAGTAATCGTAGCAGGGGCATTTCGCATCCACAGGCCACCACCTTGATTGTTGGCTTTGTTGCCAGCAAAGCTAGTGTTGGTAATAGTCAATCCCTGGTTGGTGCTGTCGCTCAAAACCGTTACCGCACCACCGTTTCCAGGATTTCCACCGCCGGGACTGCCTGTTAGCGCCATAACTTCGTTATTTTGGAAGGTGGTGTTTTCCAAAATTACATTGTCTTGGCTGCCCGTGAACAGATAAGCTGCACCTCCTTCACCTCGACCTTTATTGTTCTGAAATACGCTATTGGTAATCTTGATTGTGCCGGAAGCTTCATTTAGACCGCTGGCTCTGTCTGTGTAAATAGCGCCACCGTTACCCCTTAAACCAGGATTACCTTGACCTGTTGCGTAAGAGGCTGCGCTGGTGTCGTTGCCGATGAATCGCGAATTGTCAATTGTTAACTTGCCCTGAAGGCTGTTAATTGCCCCACCGTTAATTCCCTTGTTGTTGGTGAAGTCGCTGTTGGTGACAGTAAAAGCTTTGGAGCTCAAAAAGCCGATCGCACCTGCACCGCGTTCGTCATTACCCGCCGTAGCGATGTTGCCAGTGAATTTACTGTTCGATACAGTCAGGGTATTGTTGAAATTGCCGAAAATTGCCCCACCACCTTTATCGGCAACGTTGTTATTAAACTGAACGTTGTCTACTGTGAGCCTTACTTCGTCCGTTGTGCCGATCGCCCCACCTGTCCCAGTCGTTTTACCGTTGGCAAGAGTGAGATTTTTGACCGCAAAATTCGTCGCAGTCACAACGTTTGCATTGACAAAAAAGGCACGGGATGAGTTGTTACCGCTGATGGTTAAACCCGCTGCACCGGCGCCGTCAATGGTGAGGTTTTTGCCAACGGGAATATCGATTTGACCGCTGGTAAGGGCGATGGTTTGACCAGCTAGACCAGGAGCGAAGGTAATTGTGTCCCCGGCAACAGCGGAGGCGATCGCAGCTCTCAAGGAACCTGCTCCGCTATCGCTATTACTCGTGACGACGATAGTAGCTAAATCACCTTGGTAATTTGCCATCACATCGGAGTTCAAGGCTAAGTCCGATTCAATTTGACCCTTAGAAAATTCTAAATTCCAGTCGCCGTCTTTACCAGTAATGTTGGTGGATGCGGCAACGTCAGCCCCCGTTAATTGGCTTAACTTGTCAACGAAATTAGCGCCTGTACCTGCTGCTACATCGCAGCCGTACAGCATGATGTCGGCTTCTGGAGCTAGTGAAGTCTGCCACTTTTCCAACTGGCTTTTGTATTGATCGATGTTATCTGAACCCAGAGCGGTATTACCGAGTTGCAGGCTGCCAGAACTGCCGTGAGAAATAATGTGTACCGAGTCGATCGCCCCGTTGGTAGAGGCGTAGTTTTCAATTTCAGACGTAATTTGTTGGATGCCATTTTTGGTGCTATCGAGGATTACTACCTGCTGCCCAGGTAGCACTCCCGCTGCAATTGACTCGTAATCTTCCACCCCGGAATCAATGAATACTAAGGAACGTGGGTGCAATTTCTCCAAAGAAGATTGTGAGTTGGTTTGAGCGAATGTAGAACTCATTTGTGATACTCCATTAAGGGCGTTATTGGTAGATACAGCCCAGGAGTGTTCTTATCAGTCTTATTTGAATTCATATTAACACCTATTTTGAAAATAGTGCAACATTTACTAATCAATTATTTAAATGTTTTATTTTCCGGATTGTACTTACTTCCGCTTGTAGTTACTCAATTTTTTGGTGAGGATTGTTGAAATATCTAACAAATATGTGGCGCATATTCAAAAAAATTCAGCTTTTTTGAAGCCGGACTTTTTCAGCATTATTGGCTGCAAATACCGATAATTATAGGCATTAAAAAATGGGTGCAACGGTAATTACTTACTGAGTAACCCCTCTAAATTAGATTTACTATTGTTGATTTTACTCAGATAATTTGCGTAGATAGACACGGTTTAGTCGTGTCCATACCTGTATTAGGTCAAATTTTAAAATGAATTATATAATACATTTTGAATAATTCAGCCAATTAAAACAAAGAATGCAACTTTAGGCGCGATCGAAATTACCAGAAAGAATTGGTTGAAAGCCGGAGTCCCGGGAGTAATTAAAAGAAGACTATTCATTACTCCAATCCTCGGACTTCCCGGTAGAGGTCGCCCTCAACCCAACGACCGGCTTTTCGGGCAAGCTGTCAACTGTCAACTGTCAACTGTCAACTGTCAACTGAAGAGCGACCTCAGTCATCCCCACTTTGAAAATCTAAAATTGTATGAGATAGGCTGCGTGGCTGGCTAGATTTTTGAGACACCAGAATACTGATACCAAGTAGGTTTGGTGGCATTTACTAAGCATCAAAACAGTCTGACATTAAGTGCCGATTAATCGATCGCACTTAAGTTGTTTGCGCGCGGGCACAGGAACTTTGCGGAGTTGGGCCGTCACTACACTACAAAGGCTATGAGAATTATTCAACGGGAGTTGATACGATCGATCGCAGATTCAGTCAGATCGCATCCTCGCGCCCCGTCAGGCGGTTAATGACAATTCCATTGTGGCCAATCACCGTGTTTTACGCTCCACAGCCTCAATTACATTACTCTCCTTAGCAAACAACCGATCGCGCGCGCGGCCGTTGCTGAGTGTGTCGCTATCTCGATCGGCATAACACGAACCCAGTCCGTTTTTGTCACTCAGGGAACTGTGCCATTTTAGCAATTGGCTGTCATCTGGTTCGAGGCAATCTGAACTGCCGCCAAAAATTGTGCAAACTTTGTCAATCTCTCTAATCAGGATAGAGGCATATTTTTGAAGTGCCGAGATAACTTGCTGGATCCCGTCAGACATAGACTTGACTAAAATTACTGCAAGCGTCGCGAAAATCCCAGAGACAAAATATCCGCCGTCAATGATGCTGGAGTCATTAAATGCAAAACTTCTGGATCCGGGATTTTGGTATTCCGAGGCGGGATTGGTTTCCGTCAAAGAAGTGAACATATTCCTTCCTCCAAAAGGGTGTTGGCTGGTAGATGTACCCTTGGAGTCAGAGCGTTGGAAACAGGCAGGAACTAGGTTGGTTTGGCTCGCGGCTATTGCACTCATCTATCAGTTTCGCCTATTTCTCTGGTGCTGCCATCCGCGATCGCACGGAATTTATATTTTCTGTATTTTCCCCAATTGGCGATCGGTCAGTAATTACCGATCTAATCGAGTATCCTGTAGGTGACCGCTTCAACAAAGAGTCCTCCAAACCCCCCGATTCCGATCGATCGACCCCATCTAACATCTCAAACCTCAAATGCTCGCTCGCAAGTTAGGTACGTAGTTGCGCTTCAGCGCTCTTTCAATATATAAGAGCGCCCAAGCGCAACTACATACCTTAATTACGTAGTTGCGCTTCAGCGCTCTTTCAATATATAAGAGCGCCCAAGCGCAACTACGTACCTTATGAAGTACCTTATATTTAATGTCAAAGTTGCCTCCGGCCCGACAACACCACCGTTCACGAGTCTGTAGTAGAGGGCGGTTTCTTCCCAGCATTCCGGATGTTAATAATCTTGTTGAGCGCCTCGAACCAAAAACCAGCTCCCATAGAAATCGCTACGCCACTCAACATCCAACCAAACAATTTTGCCATCAAAGCCGGCAACAATACATTCCCCTGGGCGTCTAGTTCTAACCTGTTCGGTTCGCTCCAGCCAAAAGGTAGAGCTACATTATCCAAAGCTCGATCGACCTGATTTTGAACTTTTGTGAGATTGGTTAAATTATCCAATTTTGTGTTAGCATTTTTTTCAACCAACTGCTTAGCGTACAAATTAACAGTCGATCGCAACATCGAATCCTTCGACAACCGATTAACAATATTAATGCTATCAGCGTTAGCAGCCAGGGCGATCGTAGTTCCGAGCAAAATCGCCACCCCTCTAGAATTCCGCTTGTAAACCCCCGAAGCACGCTCCATCGATCGATCGAACCAACCTTCAATTTCTTTCTGAAACCGCTGCAACTGCTCTTGAGTATCTCCACCGCCTGTTTCAGCGCGCTGCGCCAAAATATAAAGACTGCGTTTCAAAGATTCTGGCATACTGTCCAAGGTTTCTTGAATTTGTTTGTAAATCGGACTCTCCTCTTTCTCATCCATAATTTGTGCTACCGTATCCTGACTTTTCCTAACTTTCCTCACCGTATTTAACAAATTGCTCAAACTCGGTTGCAGTTGCGCCCGCAACGCTGCCCGCTCAAACTCGCTATCAAAACTCGCCTTAATAAAAGCCATCTGTCTCTGAAATTCTCTTCCTCCCTGCTCGGTTTCCGGCAGATAAACCTGAGAATCATTAATATAAAATCCCAATTTTTCCGACATTCGATCCAAACTGTTGTTCAAACTTCCCAAATCGTTTTTATAATCTTCAACAACTCGATTGAACTCCGCAGTCAGCCAGCCAAATTCTTGCTCAATAATTGGTTTAGTAGACTCCGGCAGATTCAGACCCTCTCCAATCACTTGAATTTGTGCCAACTGTAAATCTTTAAATCTTTCCAGTCTGCTTTTAGACAGCGATTCCACCAAAGGAGAAATTTTTAAAGTATCCAAAAGACTCGCAGCAAAACTATCGGCTGGAATATAAGACGGCCCTGTTGATTTATTGCCAAAAACATTCTTAGTACCAGTCATTCGGCGGTATAAATCTCCCATGCGGTGGGTAAACGAACGAAATCCCTGTGATAGAAGACCTTTCGCTCCTTGATTCAAATCCTTGATAATCGGATTGGCATAAATTGAATTTGCCAACAGTCCGACTCGCTGCAATTGCAGCGGATCTTTGGTGCCTTCGCTGCCTCCAGAAATCAGCACTTCGATCGACTTCTTTAAATGTTCCGCCCGCCACTGCAAAACAGTAGCAATCAGTTCCTGAATTTCGGAAGCTAGCAAGCTTAAAGTCAGGTAGATAAACACTAAGCCAATTATAATATCTATGATTACAGGTAAGTTCATGGTATTTCCCCGATCGCAAATAACTGCTGTATAAGTTTACCTTCTCTTTGGGACGCTAAAAACTCTCTTAAGTTATGTCAGAAATCTTTCGATTCCTAAGCCGCAAACCGAAAACTCGCTTCAATGACAGCTTGACAGACAAACTGTGGATGCTGGCTTTTCTGTTGGCTGCGGTGCTGATTTTCGCGCTGAATCTGGGCGGCGTGGCGTTGCGGGATTGGGATGAAGGGATTGCAGCCCAGGTAAGCCGCGAAATTTGGCGCGGTAATTTAAATTGGCTGTATCCGACGATCGGCTCTATGCCTTATTTAAACAAGCCGCCGCTGGTACACTGGCTGATCGGGCTGTGTTTTCGCGTCGGTGGTGTCAGCGAATTGACGGCGAGGTTGGTACCCGCCATGCTGACAGCTTCTTCAGTGCCGCTTCTTTACGCCATTGGGCGCGAGTTGTTTCCCAGAAGGTCGATCGCCATTTTTTCGGCTCTCGTTTATCTGACGCTGCTCCCGGTACTGCGGCACGGACGTTTGGCGATGTTAGACGGAGCAGTTTTGTGTTTTTTGCTGGCATCGATGTGGTGTTTGCTGCGATCGCGCCGCGACTTGCGCTACGCTTTGGGCGCGGGGATTGGCTTCGGACTCATTTGCTTGACTAAAGGCGTGATGTTGGGGCTGCTACTGTGCGCGATCGGCTTTGTTTTCCTGGTTTGGGATACCCCGCGACTGCTAACTTCTGGGTATCTTTGGGGCGGATTGGCGATCGGAACTTTGCCAGTAGCGGCTTGGTATTTTGCCCAATGGCTGCACTACGGCCAAGATTTCATCAACGCTAATTTATTTAACCAATCTTTCCGGCGCATTTGGGAACCCGTAGGCAATCACAAAGGCCCGCCCTGGTATTATCTGTTAGAAATTTTAGAATCAGCATGGCCGTGGCAGTTATTTTGGCTGCAAGGGCTGCGCTTGAGTTGGGAAAATCGCAATTTTCCCGGTGCAAAATTAGTATTAGTTTGGACGGGAGTATATCTGCTGGCTATTTCTGTGATGAATACCAAATTACCTTGGTATGTTTTGCCAGTTTATCCAGCTTTTGCTTTGGCAGTTGGTAGCTATCTCGCTGAAGTTTGGGAACAAATGTCAGTCCCGGAAGAATCCGCAAAAGATGAAACAGAAGAATATTTTAATGCTATATCTTTGTTGCCTCATCCGGCAATTTTGGTAGTAATAGCCGTAGTTGGTGTCGTCGGCTGCGCGTACTTCAGTGGCTGGATACGGCTGGGCGGACAAATTGTGTCCCCCCAGGGCGATTTGCAGTTAATGCTGATGTTTGTAGCTTTGACAATGGCGCAAGCCGCCGTATTGCTCCACCGCAAAGACCGACAGTTTCTGTTAGTTTTAATTTGGGGAACTTACGTTACGCTGTTAGTATTTGTCGCTTCCGATAACTGGGTTTGGGAACTCGCGGAGGATTATCCAGTGAAGCCGATCGCCGAAATTGTCCGCCAAGGAACCCCAGCCGGCCAGCAAGTCTTTACATCTCATAAATTACCTCGTCCGTCGCTGAATTTTTATAGCGAGAGACAAGTTATTGTCGCCGACAGCCCGACGCTACAACAGAAATGGCAAACTCTTCCTCAACCTTATTTTTTGTTAGAGAAACCTGTTTTAAAACATCTAGATTTGAAGAATGCTGAGGTTGTCAAAACAGCCGATGATTGGATTTTAGTAACTAAAAAATAAGCGATCGTGTTGCCAAAAGATACCGTAGGAGCGGGTTTCACCAACCATATGTACCATTAATTGATAGAATAAATAAACCCGCCCCGCCCGACAAATAACCTCGACCGACATCATTTTTATTTGATTTTCCACAATTATTGTAGGGGCGAGCTCACCAACCATCTGTGCCGCTAACAGACAAAAACAATAAACCAGCCCTGCCCAACAAATAACCTCGATCGACATCATTTTTCTGCGATTTAAATGCGCTAATTCCGCTCTCGGTTAATGAAGATTATTCGTCTGTTTAGGGCGGGTTTATAGAGATAGTCTGTCAATTTTAAATTTGGTTGGTGAACCCGCCCCTACAGGATTTTGGTGAACAGGAATCATTAACCCGCTTCGCCCGAAAAAAAATATCGATCGCCTTTTAGAGGAATGGAATGTTCATTTTTGAAAATATTTTAGAAGTAGTAGAGTTTCCAGAAAAATGTTATACTAAACAAAAGTATTAGTTAAATGATCTGCGATCGAACTATGCAACTTACCGAACAGCGATACTACTCGACCGAGGAATATCTAGCACTAGAGGAGGCTGCTGAGTGCAAAAGCGAATATATTGACGGTGAAATATTTCCTATAGCCGGTGGCTCTACAAATCACAATCGGATTGCTGGCAATTTCTACGCGGCGTTAAATTTTGCTTTCAAGACTGAAGATTATGAAGTTTTCATGAGTGATGTCCGCTTGTGGATGCCCAAGAGGCGCATCTATACCTATCCCGATGTGATGGTAGTATGTGGCAAGCCGGAATATTATAATAACCGCACGGATATGATTACTAATCCCAGAGTGATTATTGAGGTTTTGTCAGAGTCAACTAAAGGATACGATCGCGGCAAAAAGTTTGAGGGATACCGCACGATTCCCACGGTTGAGGAATATTTGTTGCTGGATCAAAATCGGAAATATATCGAACATTTTTCTAAGACGGATAATAAGCGATGGTCGTTTGCTGAGTACAATGAATCGGATGAGTCGATCGCGCTTGCTTCAGTATCCTTTGAAATTTCTGTGGCAGATATCTATAATAAGGTGAATTTTGAAGAGGTAGATGCAGAAATCGCACCGGAAATTGGAGAAGTTTGATTCGGTGAATTTGTGGCAGATTTATTGGCGGGCGATCGCACTTTTTGTCGTAAAGGGCGATCGCCGTAGCCCGTAGCCAACTTGTGTCATTATACGATGAGCCATAATAGACAAGACCGCAACTCTTGTAGTGCGATCGATTAACCAGCAACTATTGGAGTGTTTGATTTATGCTAATTGAGAAGATCGTTCAAGAATTACAAGACATCCCCGAAGACAAACTCGCAGAAATCTATGACTTGATTCACTCTTTTCGCCTCGGATTAGGACGAGAACAGCCACAGCCGCGCACCCCTGGTTTACTGACGGGAAAACTCGGTGATGCTTTTTTTGAACCGCTACCATTCGAGGAACTGGAACAATGGGAATAAGCTACCTCATTTCGCGCATACTTGACAAAATAAATCAGCTTAGTTAAGATAAAGTTTAGTTGAAATTGCCTATAACATATGCACATAATCAGCTACCGGCAGATGCGTGAATATAGCGAAAGTCATGCTGATTGTCTGGAAGCCCTGGATAACTGGTTTAAAATTGCTAGCAAAGCTAAATGGTCAAATTTAGTTGAAGTGCAATCTGTTTTCCCTAAAGCTGAAGCCGTGGGAGGTTTTACGGTTTTCAATATCAAAGGGAACAACTACCGATTGATAGTTAGTATCGATTATGAAAGCCAGTTAATTTATATCAAATACATTCTTACTCATGCTGAATATGATAAGGAAAAATGGAAAAATGACCCTTATTTTTAATCCAGATAAATACAAAGAGTTATTGTCTCAGTTTCAGCCCAAAATAATTAGAAATGAAGCTGAAAATGAAAAAGCTTTGGTGATGGTGGAAGAGTTGATGCACCGTCGCGATCGCACTCCTGAAGAAGATGAGTTATATGAATTGTTGATTGCATTGATTGAAAAATTTGAGCAAGAATACTACGCACCGGGAGCAACGGCTACACGTCGTTCACTGTTGTTGTTTTTGATGGAACAGCGATCGCTAAAACCTGCGGATTTAGTGGGAATTATTGGCTCTGAAGAAGGAGTATATCAATTGGTTAACGGTGAGGGATATTTCAGCAAAGAGCAGGCGTTGATTCTGGGTAGTTTGTTTCATGTAGAGCCGAGTTTATTTACTAACTAACACATAGGGCCCAGAAACCGGGTTTTTGCGAAAATACTTCGCCGCAGCCAACAGATTCGGTAAAAACCCGGTTTCTTTAGTCGTAGTGCGTATCGATCGCCCTATTATGAACTAGAGAGCGTGAAGCGAAGCTATCCCGAAGGGAATCGCCTGCGTTCGGCCAGTCGCTCATCGCTGTTAAGCTGTAGCAAATTGACAGTTGTGCGCCCTTCTGGAGTTAACCCAATAATCAGGGCATCATCATCCAATGTAAAGTGTTCGGGCCAGTTCTGCGTCCGGGGGTTGAAGAGGAAACTAAAAGCGCTAGTCTGGGGATCGAAAGAACCGAGATCTGTCCCTTTATATCGGTTGCACCGCCAGCAAGCCAAGGCGAGATTATCCGCATCAGTTGTACCTCCGTGCTTCACTGCAATTATGTGGTCAATTTCGTGAGGGAAGAAACTCAAAGAAATTCCCAGCAGACAATACTCGCAGCGGTAGGAAGCGCGTTCTTCAATATATCGGCGAAGGGTGGCAGAAATATAAGTCACAAATCAAGATTGGCGAGTGAGATAAGGTAGGTTGCCCATTTTGAGCATGATTACTAGATGTTCAATCCGCTCGTATTCATCTAGTTCTAGTTGTTCTGGGGAAGTCAGTTCACCGGCTTTGCTGCGTGTTACCAATATCCGCAGGCGTTCTTGCATCTCAGGAGTGGGGCGGAAGGCTGCGATTTCTTCTGCTGTGGGCGCGCTGGCAAGAAAGTTTAAAATATAGCGGTAGGTGCGGGAGGGCAATACTGGTTGCTCGACGCACAGGCGCAAGAGTTCTGGCAGTTGTTCGCCCAAGAGTGCGAGTTGCTCTGAGAGATCGTCGGGAACTTCAATGGTGATGGTTGTCACTGGTAAAACCCTCAAAGTGGAGGAGCTATTACTTATTCTAAGGCTTTTTGTCGAAAGGGCGATCGCACTTTTTGTCGTTAAGGGCGATCGCATTTTTTTGAACCACAGACGAGCGCTGGTTTTTGTCAAGATTGCAGAATGTATTGACTGATAATATTTTTGAGTTCTTGAGGAGCTTCTTTGGCAATCGCCGCTCCTAAATCGGGACGCACAACCCACCACCAAACCAGTTGTTCTAAACGATCGGCAGAATCTTCATTAGGACACCATTCGATCGTACTTTCATTGACACCAATAATGTTAGCACAAAGGTCATTAGCAATGCTAACGCGATCGTCTAGTTTTTCAAACTGTACGATATCTTGCCAGCTAATTTCATTGGGAATAGAATTGAGAATTGATTGGATATCTAGAGTCAGCATTAAACTGTTCCTCCGAAAGCTATAATAACTTTAATGCCAAAGTCTTGTTGTTCTGCAAAAGATTGAGTGCTGAGCCATCCTCTCACGGTTAGAGTGATCGTACCTGTGAGTTCAGGTTGGAGGGAGTTGTAGAAATTGGTAATTTCCTGATGAATTGACCCCGTACCGTGTTCTAACCGGACGAGATTGCCTGTATTGTGTATTGCTTGAGCCCCGAATCTCTGTAAATTTGATGTTGTTTGCCCAACTATATGATGCCACGCTAACCCCGATCCTGCCACCCCCATCGTTCTTTTAAATTCACCAAATGTTTGAAAGCCTTGTCCGGCTGTTATGGGTGAGATGACTGTCCTTGATGCTAGTTCTCTAGCTAGTCGTCTTGCTATTTCTCGTCGAGTTTCGTCCGTCATTTATATGAATTAGCTTTCACTGCTTTGATTTAACCCTATCATGGATTAAGGGCGATCGCGCTTTTTAGCAATCACAGATAAACGGAATGGATGCGGATAGATAAAAACGCAATTTATCTGTATTTATGACTTACGCATGGGGCCCAGAAACCGGGTTTTTGCGAAAATACTTCGCCGCAGCCAACAGATTCGGTAAAAACCCGGTTTCTTTGTCGGAGCACATCAGTCCTGCACTACTTATTCTAGGGATTTAGTGCGTTACTGACATCCGCGAATATTCCTTCTAATTCCTGACCATTCACTAGCTAAACTAGATTGAAAACTAGAAATTTTTCGACCCAACATTTGAGGATTTCTTTCATAGAAAATCAGGTCGGCTTTATAGTCACATATTTTTACTTTGTCGTTGGTATTTGAAGGTGTACCATAATTAGAAAAGTTGGCTAGTTCTTGAATAGACATCATACTATCATTCGTGCGAGCACCAATTACCCATGTAGGATAGGTAAAAACTCTGGCTCTCTGGCACTGCGAATTAAATTCACCATTTCTACCATTGGGGTAGCATTCAATGTATTGAACTTGGCTGAAGGAATCTCCGAACAATTGCGCCTGTCTTCGAGTGTAAGGACACCAAGAAGCGCCATACAGCTTAGCGCCTGCTTGTTTGAGATGATAGGCTAGAGATGCGGCGGTTTGTGCGGTGGCTGGTTTTACTAGACTGGTACAATCTATGCCAATTGCACTGATTAGGGCTAGTGTTGCTAATATTTTGAATTTCAGTTTAACCATCATTCAAGCTCTATGAGAGGGTTGGGATTTAAGGAAGGTGGTTGTGGGGTAGTCTTGGTATTGGGGATTGTTTCAAATGGCGATCGCACTTTTTGTCGTAAGGGCGATCGCGCTTTTGAACCGCAGATGCACGCTGATGGACGCGGATGGGGGAAAGGGCGATTAAGCTTTTGGAATGTCTAACAGGTGAGGTATCTGATTATTCAAGAAATTGTTGGAATAACGAAGTTTTCTTGAAACTGCAAATTATTCTTATTGAAATTTCCATTCAGCACAGCCAGATATTGATTAGTTCCGTTAACGTTAACCTTCAATGCAGTCTGTGCGCCACCGTTAAGTAACTCAAAATCAATCATATTGGTTTTCAACTCACCTGCTAACCCAATCTTATCAGCACCACCAACACCGAAAAAGCTCAAAAAGCCATTAACAACAGTACCAAAATCGGTAATGATATCAGCATCATCTATACGAGAAGCACCATCACCCGATGAAAATACAAATGTATCGTTACCAAAACCTCCTGTTAGATTGTCTTTACCTTTCCCACCAATCAATGTATCATCGCCATTATCACCAAACAGAAAGTCATCAACTTCACCCCCCAAAAGAATGTCATTATTTTTCCCTGCGCGGATGGTGTTGTTGCCTTGCTGGCCGTAAAGGGTATCGTCTCCCGTGAGTCCATAAAGGGTATCGTTTCCTGCATCTGCGAAAATATTATCTTTGTAAAATCCACCAATCAGCCTGTCATTTTTGGGAGTTCCGTAAAATATAGAGTCATTCTTATCTGACGTTTTCGCGTTTCTGACCATAAGGTCAGTTGGCTGGTTGCGTTGTTCAACAAAAAGAACCCCTTCATGTGCCAATCCATTCTGTGCATCTCCATCATCATAAATGAAGGTATTCTGCTTTGCGTTAAAGGTTTGGTTGTTAACGATGCGGTTTCCTATTTCGCCTTTTTCCTTGATTAACTCCGTAAATGTATTAACAACGTCAAAATGCTCAGCACTAACCTGCTTTAAATCCTTGATATCGCTGCCAAAATCCATTTGGAATGAATTTAGGGCTCCCGCAGCCAAGCGTTGATTTCCTGCAAGACTATTCGCACCAACAAAGGCTAGGGAATTACGGGCGATATCCTGGAAGAATTCTGGGCGGTCTGCTTTTGCTGTTGTTCCATCTAAATCGTAGCTTGCTGTGTAACCTGAATACAGATCTATATTCAATTGTGAAGGAGGATCGAGCGCTATTATCGTGTTAAGTCCAGTTGCATTGGGTATGACATTTTCACCTTTTCTATTAGTGCCTAATGTGTAAATCCTTCCCATTTCACTACTGACGAGTGAGCCAAGGCTATGACCTACTATTTTTAGGTTTTCACGAGCTGCTTTACCATCAATTCCATAGTCCTGTTCTAGCTTTTTAACTGCCCATTCAGCAACAGGGCTAGCCCACTTAGCTGCAAAGTAGTTACCTAAGCGAAATGTAGCACGTGTAGCGTCTTCATTGTCCTTTGGTAATATGCCGTTGCTAGCAGCATCACTCCAGTCTAGTAACAAAACTCGATCGTTAGGTTTCGCTGCTTTCAGTGCCTTTTCTAAGTCTGGAAACCTATCAGAAGTATCATTCCACCCATGAATAAGTACCCATGTATTTTGGGGTTGAGGTGATTCGCTAAGTTGTCTAATTTCTACTTTGCGTATATTTTTTTCTAGGTCATCTTTAATGCCTTGCTGCCACTCTCCATATTTGAAATCCTTGAGGTTGTTAAGTTCGCGAATACTTGAATCTAAGCCCAATAGATCTGAACCATACTGAACAGTCAAGGGGGCGGCATTATCGCTAGCAATGAAATTGGCTAGACCATTCTTTAAAATTTTATCTGTGTCTGAGTCAACAAAATCAGCCGTGACTGTATTTGGTAGCTTTTCCTGAACGGGAGTTGGAACAGTCGGCGCTTGAGTCCGAGTCGCAGATGGGATAGACCCTGCACCACTAATCGTATAGCCCTCGGTAAGACCTGTGATATTTCTATCGAAAGTCCCTTTTCCTGTTGCTGGATTAATAATAAGTCGCTTATTATCATTTGTGAAACCAACAAGAGTGTTTCCCTCAAAAGACAAACCATATACATCACCAAAGCCAATATCACCAATTTTAGTGGATTGACCAGTTAAAGAAACTGAAAATAAGCTAGAGTTAGAATCACTTCCTTTCGCAAACAAAAATCGGTTATTGACCGGATCAAATATGATGTCGCCAGTCAAACCTTCGTCCCAAGGAAAGTTTGCTATTGATGATGCAGCGCCGGTTTGGGGATTAATGGTGTATAGTTTAGACTTATTAGAGCCATTAGAGCGACTAGCTCCATAAAGTATGTTGCTAGGAGAAGATTCCAGAGCAATCATTTCCACCCCTGAAGGAAAGTTGCCAATCACTGAGGAGGAACCTGTTTCAGGATTAATTTTGTACAACTGGGTAGGAAATGAATCACTCTTAATACCCAAAAGCTTGTTGTCATTTGAGAAAGCGATGTCAACGAATCTTGAGTTACTTCCGGCTTCAACAAAACTTCCTATTGATACAAATCTACCTAATGGATCGACTGTTCCGGCTTCTTGTCCATTTCTCGTAACAACTAAAGATGATGCAGTCCCCAAAGAGCTAGTTTTGAAGGTATAGTTTCCTGTTTGCTCGGAGTTAGCACTGGTAGCCCAAAGAATATAATTAACTCCTGGAATCTTGGTAAAACTTAGCTTGGAATTCAGATTACCGCCTGAGTTGTCATCGAAAATAATTTGTCTACCTGTTGAAGCATTTATCAGTTGTAGGTAACTGTCAATAGCAGTCGAATCCAAGCTAACCTGAACTTGCTGCCAATCAGACAGCCCATCCAATGTATATTGATCCAAGAAGCCACCCGATCTTTTAGGATTTACATCATCAGTGCTGCTCAAACTTCCATTAATCGTCTGCCCTAAGCTAATATTCGTCATAATCCGATCTCCTCAAAAATATAGTTGCGTAAAAACCAGCAAAGCCCGCCTAGCAAGCTTTCCTAAATACTTATCAGGGCCTTCCTCTGCTTTTTATGCCGATCACCCTGTTTTTGTAACAAAACTTTACATTGCTCCCGATCGCAGATAAGCTGTATCCCCGATCGCCCAACCGATGCACCATCAAACCTAGCTGATAGCCAAGCACATCATTTCAGATTACTCCACAATCCTGAATCTGCAAAGGCTAAACGGCTCACCATTTGGCTCAGCAAAAAAGGCTCATTTAGCTCATTTAGCTCATTTGGCTCACTTCTCGGCTCACCAAATCGTGTAACATTCTTGACTAAGGCAGAGTTTCCGTAGAGGAGTACCAATGGCAGGATTGCTCAGAGCATCTGAAGAAGGGCTAAAAATCATTGACATGGTAAGACGCAATCTCGGATGGAATAAAAGTGAGGATACCTGGTGCAAAGCCGCTTTAACTTCCAAAGCTACTTTAAGGAGATTTTGGGCGCAAAACCGAATTCGACGCGAAACATTTATCGATATTTGCAAAGCTGTAGGAATCAATAACTGGGAAGATATTATTGAGCGCAATGATATAAAACAAACAGAATTACTTTTAGCAGCCGCGATCGCAGATATCCCCCTAGACAACCAAACCGATCGCACTTTCCCCCTCCCCGAAAACTTACCCCCCGTCAGAAATTGGGTACAGCGCACCAAAGAACTCGAAATCTTAAAAACTACTATCGTTAACTCAGATATCACCGCCATCTCAATAGTCGGATTACCGGGAATCGGAAAAACCACCCTCATCAGCCAACTAATTCGCCAACTCCACACAGAAAATACCCCCTTCACCTGCGCCGCTTGGCAATCCTTGCAATCCGCAACAGGCAAAGCACCCCCCTGCGATCGCACAATTGACTCCCTGCTATTCACCCTCTCCAACGGCGAGATTACCGCCACCACCAACGCTGAAAATGACTGCGGCAAAAAAACCGAAAATCTGCTCAAAATCCTCAGAGAAAAACCTTGCTTGCTCGTATTCGATCGCGCCGACACACTTTTGAAAGCAGGAGAGGCAAAAGCGGCTGGTTATTTCGCCGAAGATTGTGCAGAATATGCTTGGTTATTCAAACAACTATTAGAAACAGAACATCAAAGCAAAATTATATTTACCAGTCGCGAAAGCTTAGCCGAATTGTCGCCCACAGTCACCCGCGAAATCCAGCTCAACGGATTGGATCGAGATGCGGCAATTTCCCTATTGCAATCTTTTAATCTGACAGCAAATGCAGAGGAATTAGCGGAAATGGGCGATCGCTATTCTGGACATCCCAAAGCCTTACAACTCGTCGCAGCCTTAATTCGAGATGATACGGAGTTTCAAGGAAATGTCGGGCATTTTTTACACAATAGAGACTGGTTGCTGATTCGAGATATTGAAAGTGCGATCGATGAAATGATAGCGCGTCTGGGCGACGGCGAACAAACTTGTCTCAGCCGAATTTCCGTCTATCAAACCTCAGAATATCCGCTATCTTTTGCAGGAATTAGCGCTCAAATGCCAGAAGTTAGCAAATATGAACTTAAAGAAAATATTATTCAAGCACTCAAACGCAGGCAATTGCTATATTACGATCGCCATCTCAAATCCTATCAGTTGCATCCGCTAATTCAAGAAAAGGGCGAGCATCTCTTAAATCAAAATTCCGAAAATGTCCGTACAGCGCACAGCCAAGCTTATAATTATTATATCAGCATTCCCCTCAAGCCGGAATCGGAATGGCAAGATATCGAGGATATTCAGCCCTTAATCAGAGCGCACTATCATGCTTCTCAAGCACAAGATTTAGATGCAGCAAATGCGATTATTTCTGAAGTTTGTGAGTATCTGCGGCAGTGGAATTGTGCAGGATTAGTGTGTGGAAATATAGAGTTGCCATTGCTAATCGAAAAACCTTATTTCACAAACTAGACATCGTAGAAACAGCCATAGTTCAAGGTTATTCCATCGAACTTTACCGTCAAAGCAATTATAGCTTTTCTCAAAGAGATGAGGTATGACTGACAGCTTGTATAATAGCATTTTTCAAATATCCGATAGAGTTCGAGGACGACAAAAGATTGCAATTTATCGACTTTCCCTTTTTGCTAAAGTCTGTCATAACTTTTAAAAAATGGTATAAGAGGGCTGAAGCACAACAACGTACCTCATCATGTTTATCGCGTGGATTTGCCCGATTCAGGTTAATTATTATTCTGTGACTGTCTAGCTGTATTCCCGTTCTATTTTCAAGGCCGTTTCGACTCTTTGATACTCGGCCTCAACCTGTTCTAAAAGCCCGGATTCCATCCCAGATAAAGGCTTATTTGCCTCTGTCCCCATCCGGCCCATGATTTCGAGTTCCTCGCACAACTCAAACAAGTGAAAAGCACCGAGAGTACCGCTAATTGATTTCAAGGAGTGAGCAGTTCGCCGCAAAGCTAGCGGATCGGCGTTGCACAGAGCCACGGAGATGCCTTGCAGCAGTTCGGGGGCTGTTTCGAGGTAAAGGTCGATCGCCTCTTCCAAAGCTTCGACATCTCGCAGTCCCTCTATAATCTTGGCACTCAGACAATCGCCGTTTTGTGACAAAGCCCGATCGACATTTGATGCACCCCACCTGACGGCGGAGGACGAATTGGGCATAGTCACTTGTTGATTTTCCCCAACAGCAGCATTCGTTAGCGCAGCCCTCGAAGAGGATCGCACTTCTAATTCACTTGTTCCTACTGTCGGTTCAATCTGCGAGCTCACACAAAAAATCGGCTGCGGGCAATCGAATTCCCCATTTGAGCGAGATTTACACGCGCTCAAAGCTCGCACCAACTCCTCAATGGCGATCGGCTTACTCAAATAGTCGTCCATCCCCGCAGCCATGCACTCTTCGCGATCGCCCTGCATCGCATTTGCCGTCATCGCCACAATCCAAGGCCTCGTCCATTTTAGATTTTGCATTTTGGATTTTGGATTGTTAGATTGCTCATCACTAAATTCGGGATTGGGGATTTTGGATTTTGGATTGTTAGATTGCTCATCACTAAATTCGGGATTTTCGATTTGGGATTTTCCATTGTTAAATTCCTCCTCACTTATTGAAACTTCTGATTCTTCCCTGGCATTTTCTAAGTTCAAAGCCGCTGAAAATCCCTCCCGGATGCGACGGGTAGCTTCCAAACCGTCCATTTCCGGCATTTGCACGTCCATCAGCACAACATCGTAAGGCTGGCGGTGCAAAGCTTCGAGCACTTCGATACCATTTCCTGCCACATCCGCCCGATACCCCATCCGCTGCAAAATTTGCAAAGCCACCTTCTGATTCACCAAATGATCGTCAGCCAACAGAATCCGCAGCGGCAAATTCTCGGCCAGCACGGGTATGCTTTGCAATAAAGGCCCGCTGGTTCGCTGCACTCTAATTTCAGCAGTCTGTTTCCCAAAAATATTGATTAAAACATTGTAAAGCTGAGATTGTTTGATCGGCTTGTTCAAAAAAGCAGCAAAATCCACCTCAATCGTAGGGGTGTTAATTTCTTGTCTGCCGATCGAAGTTAGCATCACTAACGGCAACTTTTGGCACTCGGGATACAGGCGAATTTCCGCAGCTAAAGCCAACCCGTCCATTTGTGGCATTTGCATATCCAAAATTGCCAAGTCAAACACCTCTTTAGCCGCGATCCAATCTAAAGCCAAACGAGCCGAAGCTGAAGCCCTAGGCACCATTCCCCAAGACTGAGCTTGGAGAGTCAAAATTTGGCGGTTGGTTGCATTGTCATCGACAATTAAGACTCGCTTCCCAGTTAATTCAGGTTGAGTAGTGCTCAAATTAACTGGTAAGGAACTGTTGCAGCCTGAAACGATCGTGCTGAAATAAAAAGTAGAGCCTGCGGATTTGGGATTTTGGTCGATCGGCTCGCTGCTGAGTAAAGATTTGCTAGAGCCATATTTTTCGGCAATTTCGCAAGATTCTTCACCTGCGATCTCAAAAACTGCCACTTTAAAATCTCCCGGAGGATTGCCAGCCAGACAACCCATACTTTGCACCCACATCCTGCCGCCCATCATTTCGGCTAAACGCTTGCTAATTGCTAAGCCCAATCCCGTACCGCCGTACTGCCTGCTCGTTGAAGAATCAACCTGGCTGAAAGATTTAAACAACCGATCCATGCGATCGCACGGAATGCCGATACCAGTATCTTTAACCGCAAATTGTATTTCGTATACTTTGTGAATTGCTCGTGGTTCGCCATTAATTGCTGGCAGTTCTTGAGCGCCGATCGTGGACACTGCAAGCTTTTTGGCAGTCACCGAAACCACCACTTCTCCCCTTTCAGTAAATTTAACAGCATTGCTGAGCAAGTTGATTAAAATTTGCCTCAAGCGGGCACTGTCACCGATCGCCGTTGGTGGTACGGAGCGATCGATCAAGTAACCCAATTCCAGTTTTTTTTGTGCCGCCTTAGCAGCTACCAAATCGAGAGATTCCTCAATGCAAGTGCGGATGTCAAACGGATGTTCCTCCAAGTCCAATTTGCCCGACTCAATTTTCGAGAAATCCAGAATATCGTTGATCAGCGTCAGCAAAGCATCGCCACTGCTGCGGATAGTTTCTACAAAATCGCGCTGTTCCCGACTTAAGTGGGTATCCAGCAGCAAACCTGTCATGCCGATGACTCCATTCATCGGAGTGCGAATTTCGTGGCTCATGGTGGCTAAAAATTCGCTTTTGGCTTTCGTAGCTGCCAGTGCTTCGTCGCGAGCTTTTGCCAAATCTACGCCTGTTTGCTGGCGTTCTAGTTCGCTGCCCACCCACTGAGCCATCAGTTTCACCAACTCTCTATCTACAGCTCGGAACGGTTCTGTCAGAGGAGTCGGAGCAAAGAAGCATAGAGTGCCGTAAACTTCACCTGCCACCGTGACGGCAGTGCCCATGTAAGCTTCGATGTTGAAGGCAGGATTGGGAGTATTGAAACACAAACCCGAAAACCTCACCGACTCAAAGTACATCGGTTCTTTTGCCATTGCTGTAGCTACGCAAAAGGTTTTTTCCAGATCGTAGATTTGTGATTTGACGATCGACTCATCGGGACATTCAACAGCAATTATTTGATAGTTGTCGCCTTGAATGTGCGACAAAATTCCCACGGAAAGGCCTAAATGCCGGCATCCCATTGCCAGCAGTTCTTCGAGGCGCAAATCAAAGGTAGAAAGGCGGCCCTGCGGGTCTGTACGGGGAGCAGAAGTCACTTGGTACAAAGCTTTAATTGCAGCTTCGCTTTCTCGCAGTTCTTGTTCTGTTTGCTTGCGTACGCTAATGTCGCGCGAAACGCCGATAATTTCTTGCACCGAGCCCGTTTCGGGATCGCGGATCGTGCGGCTGGTGGTTTCAAACCAAATGTATTTGCCGTCTTTGTGGCGGATGCGGTAGCTGACGGTGTAAGTAACTGGCAGCGCCAGGACTTTCGAGTGAGCTTTGGCGACGGTTTCTAAATCGTCCGGGTGAAAATAATCGTTGGGAAGGCGCCCAATCAGTTCCGAAGGTTCGTATCCCAGCAAAGCGTGGCTGGCGGGCGAGACGTAGATAAACACGCCTTTGGGGTCGTGTCTGGTAATCATGTCGGTTGAGTTTTCGGCGATCAACCGATAGCGGTATTCGCTCTCCTTGCGTTCGACTTGAGAATTGCCCAATGCTTCTAACATTTGGTTGATGGTGTCGGCCAAGCTGGCGAGTTCATCGCCTCCTGGCATTATTTGAACGCGCAAGTCTGGATCGCCGTTGGCTGCGATGTTGCTGACGCTAGTGCTCAAGTCGGCCAATCTCGCCAAGACTAAGTTTTCTAACAACAGCATGGCGATCGCGCTAAATATTAAACCTACTGCCAATATCGAGAAAGTAAAGAGTTCTAGGGTAGCCTGACCTTGCCTAGAGATTACTCGGTCTACTTCTACTCGCAGCAGCAGCGCTAGCTTGCCCCGGATGTCCCGAATCAGGGCGTATCCTGCGACTACGCTGTCGCTGAGCGGCTCGATTAAAATTTCTACTGATTTGAGGTTGGAAATTTTGAGTTTGAGATTGTCCAAATCCTGCCTGGAGCGAGCCAGCACCTTAGCACCTTGTCCGGAGTAGTTCGTGGCTCCCACTTTAAAATCTAAACTCGGCAATCTAAAATCCACTGACAGGTGAGTCAGTTCCGAAAGCAAACCAATTTCGGTGTTGTCGAGGTAGCGTGCCAGGATCAGCGTCCCCCGCGGCGGGCCTTGAGCGTTGCTGTTGACGATCGGTTTTGAGGCTATCAGCAGCGTGGCTTCTGGCAGGGTGACGACGCCTGTTTTGGCGGGGTACCCCTCCTCAGAACTTGTCTGGGACTCGATCAGCGCCTCGGTCAAGTGCTGTTGCAAGCTTGCCGGAATTGGGATTTCGGTTTTGGATTTCAGGTCAAAACCTTTGCTGAAGATGGTCTTACCGTCGGAGTCCAGCAGCACCAATAAGTTTAATCTCAAGTAAACAAATGTCGAATTTACAAAATTTGACTTGACAAATTCTTGGTTCCGTGTATCGACAAAAGAGTACGTATCATCCCACTCGGCGTAATCTTGAGCGCTGGTGTCTAAATTCGACAAGTCATCATCTAAGGCATCCAAAGCCCGCGCGACATCCTGGCGGACGTACTGTGCCTCCAGGTTGTTAAAATCGTGCAGCAAAATGGTTGATGCAGTGGCATAGAGAACCACAATCAGGCTGATCAGAGCTGCACCGATAATTAATAGTGTTTTTTTTCGGAGTTGCATGGCGTCGGCCTCCTCACGGTGTTACTAAGCAAGTAGCCTGGGGAGGTTGGAGACGTAGGTTGTTTAGCATTGGCGATCGAGCCTGGCCTGCGTGTTTTGACTGTTGTGGGCTCATTTGCAAAAGCCCTCGGTATTTCCAAGGTATCGGGTATCTAGCCCCCCACAGTCAGTGTAGTATTTTCACATCTTTAGTTCCCTTCATTATGCACAACCGATCGCCTGCGAGTCATGAGCTAACCGCGATTTTCAAAAGAAACGGGCGATCGCGCCACGAAAAAACTTCGCGTTTGATACTCGCCCCGCCCAGGGCGGGGTGCCGGTGGCGGTTGACACAACAGGCGTGCTGGATTGAGAACCGCTTTTGATTCGCCCGATCGCAATTCTGTTTTGCTTTACGGTTCGATCGTTCGGAATGCAAGTCCTTCTTCTGGAGGACTTGCATTCCGAACGATCGAACCAGTTGTATAATAGTGAATCGAGGCGACACGAACTTACCAGAAACACCTCACCGCCCTTGAGAATCCTGATAACAATTTTGTTTTGCTTTACGGTTCGTAGTGAGGACTTTAGTCCTTCCTAAATGCGGACTAAAGTCCTCACTACAAACCTGTTTTACAATGGTGAATCGATTTGCTTTACGGTTCGTAGTGAGGACTTTAGTCCTTCTTGAATGCGGACTAAAGTCCTCACTACGAACCTGTTTTACAATGGTGAATCGAGGCGAAATGCTCTTAAGCAGAAATACCTCACCGCTTTTAAGAAGGTCGATAAAAATAGTGCCTGATGTGAGTTTCTACTAACATCAGGCACTATTAGAAATCCGAGCGCACAAATTGACTCTTGTTTATCGGATAACAGCTAAAGCACCAGCACCCGCAGCCGCAGCCGCCGAGGTAAGAGCCGTGAAAAACAGCCACCAAGAGGCAACTTCCGCTGCTTTCCGAGTTTCTTCAGCTTGTTTTTCAGCTTGCAATCTGATGTTTTCGAGGCGAAGCTGCGCTTCTTGCTGCAAGCGTTCTGCTCTTTGCAAGACGCTGTTGCGGCTTCTTTCGATTTGGTCGATCAAACGGTTCGCATCTGCTTCAGAAATGTCCTCGCGCGAACTAATTAAAGCCACTAAAGTATCGCGGTTGAAATGACCGAGGCGATCGCGCAAAGCATCAAATCCGGCTTGCGGATCGTCAAATAACTTCCGCACATCCCGCGTGATACCTTCATAATTGAGTTCCGGGCGATCGAGCGAATTGAGGTAATCCCGAACTTTTCCGAGAATTCCGTCAATTACCGATTGAATGCCCTCCTGAATTTTCTGGATTTGCAGTGCGAATTGGTCGCGCACCGACAAAATTTGATCGACAATCCGAGCAGCTTCTGCTTCCGAAATATCCGGGCGCTGAGACAGCAGAGAAATCATAGTCGCTCGATCGATATGCGACAGTCGTTCGCCCAAGCTGTAAGCGCCGACTTTTGGATCGTGTAGCAGCAGTTGCAAGTCCCGCTTGATGGCTTCGGGATTTAATTCATCCTTGCCCGTATTTCGCAAATAATCCTCTAAAATGCTCTGAAAATCCTGGACTTGAGTTTGCACCCGCTTCGCCAAACGGCGCGGCGCTTTCACGATCGATCCTAGAGTTTCCTGCACTTGGTCGATAATTTGATTGACTTGTTCCTCGGTCAAATCTTCTCTCTGAGAAAGCAGCTTGACCAAAGTATCGCGATCGACCTGAGATAGCCTTCCGCGCAGCGCTAAAGCCCCTTCCTTGGGATTTTCCATCAATTTGGTCAAATCCCGCTTAATCCCTTCAGGATTGAGTTCTTCCTTGCCAGTCTTCCGCAGGTAATCTGCCAGGGCGGTAGTAGTTTGGTCGTACTGATCCTTGGCTTTTTCAGCCAACTTTTGCGGTGCTTCCAGCGCGCTGTGCCAAGTTTCTTCGGCACTGTCGAGAAGCTGGTTTACTTGGTCTTCGCTGAGGTCTTTGCGCTGAGATAGCAATTTTACCAAAGTTTCGCGATCGAACCGAGAAGCTCTAGCTCTGAGCGCCCACATTCCCGCTTCCGGGTTGTCCAGCAGCGTTTTGAAATCGCGCTTGAGCCCTTCGGGATTGAGTTCTTCTTTGCCCGTAGACTTCAAGTATTCTTGTACTTTTTGCCACTGATTGTCTAGTCGGACTTGCGCTGCTTCTTGCAGACCTTTAGCATCTGCTAAAACTACATCTCGCGTCCTTTCCAACTCTTTAACAATCTGGTCTACTTCCTGGAAGCCGAAGTTTTCGCGGCCTCTGAGAATTTGCACGAAACTATCGCTGGTGAAAGGAGAAAGCCGATCGCGCAACTGTTCGTAAGTAACATCAGAATCCTCTAAGATTTTCTTAAAATCGCTCCCGATACCTGCTGCTGTCAGTTCTGCTTTCGGCGTCAGCTTCAAATAAGTTTCCACGCGCCACTGCAAATCGCGAGCTTTTTCTTGCTCCTCGGCAAAGATCGCAGTTTGTAAAACTCGCTGTCTGATTCCTTCTAATTCCTGGGAAATTTCTTTAATTTTGTCTTGGGTAAAAACGCCTCGACTTGCCAGGATTTCCGCAAACTTGGACTGATTTAGTTTTTCCAATTCGTGGCGCACAGTTCCCGGATCTGCCGTTGGATCGTAGAGCACGTCACGAAATTCGCGCTCGATCGCGGTAGGGTTCATCTGCCACGAATAAGTGTTGAGCAAGTAGTTTTCTACGTCAGCACGAATTGGGCTGTAAGTTTCTGGTTCGCCTTTGACTTGAGCGGTAATTTTATCAGCTTGTTGGCTAACTTTGTCCTTAGCTGTTTTAAGCTGACCCATTACTTTTTCGACATCTAAGTCGGAAATATCCGTGCGACCCAAAACTACTCCCATTAAAGCATTAACTGCCATTGACGTTGCTTGGGACATCATTGTGGAGTTTTGTCCAGAATTTTGCCCGCCCAGATTGCCGAGAACTTTTTCTACCCTACTTGTCAGCGTATCTGAGAGCAAATCTCCCGATTTTGCTGATTTGAGATAATCTATCAATTGGGCGATGCCGTCTGATTTTTGGTCTGGTTTTCCTACTTGTTTCCAAGCATCTTGGAGTTGGTCTACAATCCGGTTGACATCGCGTTTTGACCAGGACGATCGCGAACTGACTAAATCTACGAGAGTTTGTCGATCGAGATTCGGCAAATTTTCGCCCGCAATGCTTTTGAGTTGCGGATCGTTGAGCAATTTTTCAAACTCGCTACGCATCGCTTTGATGTCTAATTCCGGCGGTTTGAGGGCTTGGATGTAGTCTTCGACGTTTTCCCGCAAGCTTGTAGGGTCGATCGCGCTACCGAGTTCGTGGCCCACCGCTGCTGCTGCTGCTTTCGCCGTGGCGACTACTTGATTGCTAGCTGCTTTGGCGCCGAGGGCTGCGGCTGCGGTGCCGAAAATAGCTTGAACGCCAGATGTTGCGGTGTTAACCACGGAACCGATCAGGGAACCGACGGTGGTGGAGCTCACCCAGACGAGGAGTGAGAAATAGGCCGCCCACACGACTAAACCGACGATCGCACCTAAACCAGGACTGCTAATCAAACTAAGCTTAACTGCTAGCAAGCAAGCGAAGAATAGGGCGACAGTGACGGTGATTAGAGTCCAAGTACCGACTTTGCGGCCGATGTGGCGGACGGGACTACTGCTATCAGATTTGTGTCCATCGTCGTGGGATTGTCCGATGTAGGAAAGGCCTGCGGCTACTGATAAATTTGTCAGCAAGAGTTGGAAAGCGCAGGCGAGCACGACTCCAGATATTAATGCAATAAAAAATTGCGGCCCGGAATAAAGGAGTGCTGCATCTTCTACTCTGCTTGTTGTTGTTGTAGTCTGTTCTACAGGCACTTGGGCCAGCCAGAACCCGATGTTATACAGTTGTGGATTTATTGGCAAATTTTGATACATAGTATATTCCTCGTTAAAGGGTGGGTGCGCGCGATCGGCTAATGTATAGTTTTAGTCTCGTACCCCTAAAGGCAAGCATCGCCTTATTGACGAGCTAAAACATCCCCCTACAGTCGGAAGTGTATAGATATGTCTGCGGCCTGCTGTTGATTGAGGGATAATTGTGCTATGTCAGTTTTGTTTGGTTTGTGAAGTAGATTTTTTTAACGCAACGAAACACTTGTAGGGATGGCTTTTATGAACAATCTTTGAGACAGATTCACAATATCTACAGGTGCGAAACCAAATCTCGCTACGCGGCTGACAATTGATTAGATGGATCTGGTGTTAAAAGTGCTTGTCGGGGATAGGAAGGTTTGTCAAGCTTTTTGGGAATTTCTGCACATGATTGAGTCGCAGGCGGTACTTTCTCATCCCGGGATTGCGTTAAAGGCAATTATAGAATTTTAGATTTTAGAAGTAGGGAGACGGCATTGCCGTGTCTGGCGGTGGCTTCGGCGAATGAAAAATAATTTGTATGCAATTTAAAAATGTAGCAATAGTTGGTTGAATTGGTATTAGTTCGCGATCGCACGGAGTGGTCAAAAACCGGGTTTGTTTTACGAAAATCTTTCGTTGTAGTCCGCAGATTCGCCAAAAAACCCGGTTTCTTTGGGCTGATGCGTCCAGGAGTGGGTATAAATTATGATAGCAATTGCCAAAGTTTTTTGCAGTCATAATTTTAGCACTTAAACATTGGGCTTTAAGGACTGAAGTCCTTACTACAAACCAAACAATCTAATTCCCGTTGCATTTGAGTTGTAACTAGATCGAAACAAGCATCGACATAATCGCGATCGCCCGCAGCTTCCTTACCGTACCTCTCAAATACGATCGGTTCGCACACGCGAGTCCGAATTTGCACGGGAAAAGGCAGATTTGGCAAAGGCCCAATACTCAACCCCCAAGGCAATCCCAAATACACCGGAAATACTACCGGATCGATGCCCAACAACCACGGCATCCCCAATTCATGCAATTGCTTAACTTCTTCGTACAAATCTGCCAAAACTATCAAAGTATCGTGGGCACCGTGGGATATAATTGGTACAATTGGCACTTCTTCTCGCAATGCTAACTTAATAAATCCCTTGCGTCCGGCAAAGTAGATTTTATTGCGTAAGTGATAGGGACGAAAAGTATCTTCGGCACCACCAGGATAGACGAGAACCGGGGCATTTTTTCGCAAAGCTGCGATCGCCATTTTTGGATGCGCTTTGATCGCGCCACACCGCACCGCCATGCTAGCAATATCAGCAGAAACTTCCCAAACCGTCGGGTGCATCAATCCGTAGGCCAAGCGTTCCGTACCGTATCTGTGGAACCATTCGTATAGGAACATAAACATATCAGGAGCGGCGATTCCCCCGTTGTGAGAGCCGACAACGAGCATTTTTCCGCGTGCGGGGACGTGGTGCCAGCCGTCGCTTTGTACGCGAAAATAGTAGCGGTACAGCCATTCCCAGAGTGGCAGCATTAGTTTTATGAAGTCGGGATTGCGATCGTCCAAAGATAATCCGTCAAAGCGAGATGTTTGGCTGTTGTTTCTGGGGCTGGATGCAGAATATTTCATTGATTGGTGCTTAAGTGCGATCGGCGGGAAAAAAGTATTGTTTTAGTATTGCAAATTCTGGCGAATTGACATATACTTTATTTATAATGGGAATTGGCGCATTAAAAATAAAAAACTCACTATTTCCATTATTCTATATACATTCTCATAGTACAGTAAAAGACCGAGAAAAGTCAACACCAGATCAGGCAATTTTTAACAGTTAAATCATAATTCTTGGACATACTGCCTCAAGACAGGTGGCAAAGTATAAAAACTTCCTGTTTTGTCAATGAAGCAACGCCGCGATAAAGATTGCAGCGCATTGAGCAAATCTGGCGATCGCACAGTGCCATATTCGAGTAATTTTGCCAGGTTAACTGGTTCACTTTCCCGACAAAACAAACAGAGGACTTGTTTTTCTATTTCCGATAAGCGACTAAACTGCTGGTGTAAAACATCTTTCAAATCTTCGGGCAACAATACGGTATCATTTAATAATAACTCTGCCGCGCCAATTCCTAACTCTTGCATCAGAGTCGCCACGCTTTTTAACCATAACGGATTGCCTTGGTAGCAATGAATGAGTGTTTCCCAGTTCTCGATTTCTGTTAATCCTTTATCTCGGAGTATTTCCCGCGCGGCCGCACTGTCTAAGCCTGTGAGTTGTAAAATACGAATGGGAGTATTTTCGCTGGTGAGTTGAGGAACTTCTTTGGGTGGTTCCCAACCGATTAGCAGGAAGCAACTTTGATGGGATAATTTTTCTATTTGTTTAAATAAAGAGCGATATTCTTCGTATCCCGGTTTATATTTTCCTGCTAATTCGCTGCTGCTGAACAGGTTGTGAATGTCATCTAAGACTATTAAACACCGATGTTTTTGTAAATATTTAATTAGGGGTAATGCTTTCTGGTTGGTTGTGGGTGATTCTTGCTTTTGGGACTGCGATAAAAACTGGATTAAGTTGGCTTCAAATTCACCGAGGGTGGGGGATGTGTCGAGATTGCACCAAATGACGTATTCAAATTCGTCTTTTATTTGTTGTACGAGTTGTATTGCTAGGGATGTTTTGCCGATGCCGAGTCCGCCGGTGATGGTTATGAGGCGACTGTTTTGTTGTAGAATCGAGGTTGTGAGGGTTTTGAGTTCGGAAGTGCGATCGTAGAAAGCACCTAATTCCGGCATCTCGCTTAACTCTTGATGCGATGTTTCTTGATTTTGTGGGTGTGAGTTTGGTATGTTTGGCGGGTGTCTAGCTTCTCCACAAATGTTAAAGATACCAATCCCTACAACATCTTTTGCAAAATTGGAGACATTTGAAACTTGCCACCTCTCCATTGCCGATCGAAAATTCTTTTTATTAACATCTTCCCCTAAGTCTTCTGAAAGTATCTGCCATAATTCCGATCCGATTTCCCTGATGCGACTTTCAGAACAGTCAAAATCCTTCGCTATTTGCTTGTATGTCTCACGTTGTAGAGTTCCTTGCAATACTGCTGCTTGTAAATCGTCAAGGTGCTGACCCGTTTTAGCAAATACTATATCATCTGCGAGTTTTAACACTTCTTTAAGATCCATCTGGTCACGGAGTGTGATGTTTTATGTATTGTAGCTCACATTTCCAGCTTTTTGGTACATTTTCATACAGTTTCGTATAAAACCAGATTAAATAAAGTGAAAGTAGGTAAAATAATGGCGGCAAAATAGAACATTTTTTGGATAGGCAAATTCGTTATTTCTAAGGAATAATGAGGAAATTATCAAGGTGTTTCTGGCTATTTGCTAAATCTACTGATGCCTCATGACAAGTGAAATCGCCTCAAACGGATTCCCAACCGGAGTCAAGAAAAGCTGAAAAATCCAGGGTAAGCTCATCGGATTTGTATAACTTGCAATACACAAAGTGGCCCGAGTAAGCATAGGACGTATAGCGCTCAATTTCCTTAACAGCCAACACACCTACAAACGCAATCTTCGACATATGCAAAATTTTAGAAATACGGAATCCACAAAGCAATTGATTAAAAAGTTAAGAGAGGGGTTAAAAATAGCTTTTGTTGGAGAAGTTAATAGTGGCAAGTCTTCTACAGTCAATGCTATTCGGGGCGAAGAAGTTGCAGAGGTATCTATCATCACGGGATCTACAGTAACTGATGATCCATACGAAGTACCCACATTGTCTAAAGCTGTGAAAATTATTGATACGCCTGGACTGAGAGCACCAGGAACAGATGTAAGTTTCTACAGGGGAGCAGATTTAGTTGTTTATTTCGTTAATGCTGCATCTGGCTGGACTGCGAGTAATAAGACAGATTTTTTTATATTAAAACAAATATATGCCTCTCACATCGTTATAGCCATCTCTAAAATAGACACAGTTCCCCCAAGAGAGGACTGGTTAAAGATAAAGCATCAAATCGAAAGAGATTTAGGTCATTCCTCTCCAAAAATTTTAGGAATTTGCAGTCTGGTGGCACAAGAAATTGGAATTGAAGAATTAAAAGAGGCTATTGCCAGAGGACTTGAAGATTCTCAGAAAGCTTTTTTGTTCAATCTAATTCTTAGAAGTAAATCAAAAGACTGTGCAAGTGTTATTCGTGAAACAATGATAAAAGTAACTTCTCTTGCAGCTTCAGGAATTCCAATCCATGAAATACCGAAGTTTGATGAAGAAATTATACAAATGATCCACAAAATAATTCTAGCTTGCAAATCTATCAGCAACTTGACTAAAGAAGATATTGAAGACGCTGAATTGCAAGCAAAAAATTTTTATAGTGAGTTTCATCAAGAATTCGGCTGGAAATTTGAATTTATTAAATGGGGAACTGGCATATCAAAACTTGTAGCGGGATTTTCTGGAACTACTGTATCGCTGGGTTTTGGAACTGCTGCTGGCTATGCTGCTGGAGTTGTTCTACAAACGCTGTGCTATGTAATTTGTGCTGGAATGATAGGATATAGAGCTAAAAAGCTTTATGTTGATAATGTTAGGGTTTCAATACATGAGCTAGAAAATTTTGCAAAGAAAATGGTTAAAGGGCTCATCTCTAAGAGAAATTTGGAAAACTTTATTCGACGCTTTACTACGGAAATATAGTGGCATCGCCCCTCTCCCGTCAGTTGAGTTTCCTCTCTCAGCCTAACATTCATCGGCGTTTAATGTGACTTTGGTGATGATCGATCGCAAAAATGAACTCCTGGTGGTAAATTGCCGTTTTCCCAGATCGATCGCCCTTTCTTGTTTCTGATGAGCTATAGTTGAAAATGAAAGAGCGCTGGCCCTTATTATTGTTCAACCCGGAGCGAGATCCCCACCGAGCGTCAAGAACGAGATCGCCCAAACCCCACAAATATCGCAAGATTTAGCGCGATCGCTTACAATAGAAAGTATAATCAACGCCCAAAATCAGTCGCCATGCCTGTAATTTCAATGTTTTATGGTGTCATCGTCAGAATGTACTACTTTGATAACCAAAAACATCAATGCCCGCACATCCACGTCAGCTATCAAGACGATGAAGCCGTATTTGCCATCCCTAATGGCGATATCCTTGAGGGGCAACTACAAAGATCTAAACTCAAGCTGGTTCAAGCCTGGATCGAAATCCATCAAGATGAACTGATGGCGGATTGGCAACTCGCAGTCAATGGGCAACAAGTCTTCAAAATCAACCCCCTCCAGTGATTCGGAGTAATTATATGTCTCCCAAAGTCATCAAGGTCGAACCCTTAGAAAACTATCGACTTCGCCTCACCTTTAGTAATGGCGAAATTCGTCTCTTTAATGTCACTCCCTATCTCGACAAAGGAATATTCACCGAACTTCAAAATATCGAATATTTTCAGCAAGTCAAACTTACTTTTGGCAGCATTCAATGGCCCCACGAGCAAGATTTTAGTCCGGATACCCTCTATCTTACCAGTCAACCCGAAGAAAAAACAGTAGAGTCGATATCGCCTTCCCCAGCCCTACGATAGTAATGTCTCAAATAAAAAAACGATGATTGTGGTCATAAAGAAGGCAGCGATCTCCCTTATAAATTATTTTGAAACAGCAGCGATCGTCCTTATTTTTTTCAAACAAGAGCGATCGCACTTTCTCTGAACTAATGATGCGCTGGCAACTTCTCCCCTATATCCAATTCGCCTTCGCGTAAAGTGTCAGTAGAAGAATTCCGATCGATAAATTCATCTAACAGTTCAAAAAATTGATCGAGTGCTTTACTTTCGTCTTCAGAATAAAAAAGAATGATGTTAGCCCAAGATTGGCTAGTCTGCACGTTGAATCTTTTTCGTATCCATTCAGGAAACGACATAAAATCGCTGTCTTGTTTTGTTGGCTGTTCTCCCAACTCATGTTTAGCAACGCTGTAACCCGATAAAAAAGCCTGAAGGCAAATAATTGAGTGTCTTCCCAAGTACATTGAAGGAGCTTTCTTGATTTTGTGAATCAGCGTATATAAATCGTGCATTATCCACCTCAATATTTTTCAAAAGTTGGTCAGCTTTGCCGCTCAAAATTCCTCTTCTATAATCTTAAAACTTCCCATACCCAGTTCCAGAGTAGGAGATGTTAAATTTTGTAGCCATTCCTGCCGAGTTACGCCACTACGATCTATATTGTCAAAAACAATTTCCTCTCCGTCAACTGTAATTGATATTCCGATGTGGTAGCCATTAGTAGCAATTTGCTGCCCTCGTCGTAAATCATAAATCACTGACCAAGGTAGGTCTTGCCTGCCTAAATCGAGCTTAATTTGCTTCCCATGCACCTTTCTGACTGTCAAGAACTCTTTGATTGCCTGACTACATTCAACACATTGAAAAACTCCATAAAGGGTAGCAATTTTAGCTATCTCTAGACGGATATCATCTAAACTACTCGGCTCTAAACTCAAAGTGGAAAGTTTACCTCCTACGCATAGATAAAAGTATATCTCAAAACAATTCCCATTCTGTATTTGCTGTTCGTGCGAATAACTCATAGTCGCGGACGGTATCAAGTCTTCTCGTCTGCGTTTTGAGATTTCGCGCCGCTGCTCAATTTCACCGTTATTCTCGATCGCACTCTGGTTCAAGTGCACTTGCAACGTCCTCGGTTGAAATGTACGCGCGGCGTAGCTATCTCGACCGGATTCGCCCCACCGAAAAAAGAGCGTGAAGCGAAGTTATCCCTCTTCGTGAATCGCCCCTGACACCAAATACCAAACACTTCGATGATTCTACAAATTGCGATCGCCAATTCCCTACTCATTCATAGCGATCGAGACTCGTATTGAACAGGCAGGATGCCTGTTCCACAATAATTATTAGAGATGGCTATTAGATATTGAGCGTTGGTCGCAAACAACAAACAACAAATAACCAATAACTAATAACAAACAACTAATAACCAATAACAAACAACCAATGACTAATCACAATTCAGCATAAAAGTCAACACTGTTTCATCAATTCCCTTGAGTTGCAGCGGCTTATATTTAACAATTCGATTCTCCTCAACATAATCTGCAACCGCAGCCGAAATCAGCACAGAGTTTGGTTCCGCCACCTCTTGCAAACGAGCAGCAATATTCACGCTCGGCCCGATCGCAGTATAATCCGATCGATCGGGGCCGCCAAACATCCCCACCACCGCAGTACCCTGGTGAATACCGCAGCGAAACCGCACCGGAGGCACCCCATTTTCCCCCACAATTCCCTGCTCCAACCAGCGCTCGTTAAGTTGCTTCAGAGCTCGCAGCATAAGCCTTGCAGCAGCTATAGCGCGGCGCACTTGCTCGTTTGGCGTTAGTTCCTCCGGCGCGCCAAAGAGAGCCATTACCGCATCTCCCACAAACTTGTCCACCGTACCGCCGCTGTCAAAAATAGCCTTAGTCATTGCCGCCAAATATTCATTCAACAGCTCAGCTACCCGGCGCGATCGCAGCGTATTTGCCATTTGAGTAAAACCGACAATATCGCTAAACAAAATAGTAATCAATCGCGGTTCCGGGCGCAAATCCAAGGCCAAATCTCCAGCCGCAGCGGCTTTCACCATCGACGGCGGCAAAAATCGGCGCAGCACCGACTCAGTTAAATAATTGTTCAACTGCTGCACTCGCCGCTCGTTTTGCTTGAGGGCGATTAAATTCCGCACTTCTGCCAACAATTCGCGATCGTTAAAAGGCTTCGATAAATAAGCATCAGCACCCCGTTCTACTCCTTCAATCCGAGTATCTGCGTCGGCTTTAGCAGTTAGCAAAATTGCCGGAGTTCCCCGCAAGTCTTCATCCTGTCGAATCATCCGAATCAAATCCAAACCCGAGATCACAGGCATCATCAAATCCGTGACAATTAAATCCGGACGGCGGTTTTTTGCCACGGCAAATCCTTCTTCTCCGTTGCGGGCGAGCAAAACTGCAAAGCCAGACTCTCGCAGAATTCCCGACACATAAAAGCGCAAATCTGGATTGTCGTCAACCACCAAAACCGTGCCAGCTACTGTTTCGGAATTTATCGGTTCTAGAGCCTCAAAGTTATGATTTTCTGCTTCATCTTCCGACAAGTCAGCTTCCACATCTGCCAGTTCCACCGCAGCTTTGGATGCGTGAAACTCGGCGGGGATTTCCAGTACCCGTTCTGGGGGCAAATGAGTCGAACCGAAGTGCAGCCAAACGGTAAAAGTAGTACCTTCGCCGTAAACAGAATCGACGGAAATTTGACCGCCGTGGAGTTCGACTAATTCTTTGACAAGTGCCAAACCTAAACCGCTGCCTTCGTAGGAACGGCTGGCGGAACCTTCGGCTTGGTGAAAGCGCTCGAATAAATAGGGAATTTGTTCGGTGCGAATGCCGATGCCGGTGTCTTTTACTTGCAACAAACAGTGAGCGCCGGCTGGTTCAACTGTCAGGGTGATTGTTCCCCCTTCTGGGGTGAATTTGACAGCATTTGATAGCAGGTTGTAAATAACTTTGTCAAATCTTTCAATATCTAAATAAAGTAAAGGACAGTCTTGCAGTTGGGTAATTAAGTGCAGTCCTTTTTTGTCGCAGTAGGCGCGGAAAGACTCTGCCGTAGAGTAACAAAAACCGACTAAATCGCACGGGCGAAAACTCGGCTGCATCCGTCCTGCATCGAGGCGCTGCAAGTCCAGCAGTTGATTTACCAACCGCAGGAGGCGGCGGGAATTACGCAAGGCGATGACGGCTTGTTCGTAGGGTAAGTCTTCTTTGCGGCCGCAAGCTGATTCTAGAGGGCCGATAGTTAGGGTGAGAGGGGTGCGGAATTCGTGGGAGATATTTTGGAAAAATTCGGTTTTGAGTCGATCGGCTTCCAGGAGCCTTTCTGCCTGCTGTCTGGTAGTCTGGTAGAGGCGCGACTGCTGCACCGCCAGAGCAGCTTGAGTTGCCACTATTTGAGCCAGGTCAATGTCTGAGAGGTTCCAGCGGCGGGTGCTGCAATTTTGGCGCAGCGAAATGCTGCCGATGATTTTGCCTTCGGAGATTAAGGGCACGACTAACAGGGCGCGGGCTGGCGATCGCACTTGCAGTTCTGTAACATTTAAATCGGGGCGTTCGTTGAGGTCTTCAATCGCCACGGGCTCTTTTGATACCATAACTTGCAGCAACACCGGATTGCCGCGAATCGGCACCAAAGACTGCGGCAGGGAAGGATGGGCAAAAACCCAGCCGGGAGGGTTCGCAGCAGCACTCTCAGCAGCAGTTTGAGGGCTTGGAGGATTCGCAACTACCTCTGAATTGTTAAAACCCTGTTTTACAGCCACGGTATCCCTATTTGTGTCGTAGAGACCAACGCACTGGACATATTCATCATCTTCTGTCCACAGAGATAGGGCGCAGCCGTCAACTTGCAAAGCTTGGCCGAGTTGTTGAGTAATCGCTGCAAAAATATTTTGGGGGTCGAGGCTCGATCGAATTGCCGTAGTAATAGTATTGACTAAGGTCTCGCGCTTTGCCAGCGCCCGTACCTGTTCGTAAGCCCTGGCTTGAGAAAGGGCCAAAGCCGCTTGGTCGGCCACCGTAATTACTAACTGTACCTCGTGGTCTTCCCACTGGCGCGGTCGATCGAACTGGTGCAGCGCCAAGACTGCCATCAGTTCCATTTGGTAAAACAGCGGTACGATTAAGCTCGATCGAATATTCGCAGCTTGGTAAGCCTGCAATCGCTGCTCATTGTCCCAGCTTAAAACTCGATCGTCAGTTTGAGCATCTTGAATCACCTCCACATCCAGAGTTTCCCAAACCAAATCCGGCAGCAAATCCGGCGAAAGTCGGGCGCTAGAAGCATCTCGTCTAGCTTCAGAATCGCCCCGCAACCCTTTACTTTCGGCCTTCTGGTAAACGAACCACTCATCAGCCACCCGGCCGTCTTGGAACGGCCGCAGCAAACAGCAACTCACCTCAAACATCTGCCCGACAGTTTCCACAATTCTTTGCAGCATTTGCTGGTAATTGGGAGCCGATCGAATAGTATTGGTAACGGCATAAAGCAGCGATTCTTGCGAGAGAGCCCTACGCAGTTCATTCGTGCGGGCTTTCAGGACATTGTGAGTATCAACAGCTTGACTGACAAGAGCTCTGAGTTCTTCAGCATCCCAAGGCTTGGTAACGAATTTGAATACTTTGCCAGCATTAATAGCTTCAACTAAATCTTCAACATCCGTATAGCCAGTTAAAATAATTCGGATCACATCGGGATATTGAGCCGCAGTCAGGCTGAGAAACTCTGTACCGCTCATTTTTGGCATTCGCTGATCGGAAATAATCACAGCAACTTCTCCCTCTTTTGCCAAAATTTCGAGGGCGGCGGGGCCAGATTCGGCTCTGAGCACTTTATAGTCTCGATGGAAGGTGCGGTAAAGCAAATCGAGGTTATCCGGTTCGTCATCGACGATTAGAAGTTTGAGCTTAGGATTTGATTGGGAATTCATGCACCGTTCTCCTGTGCCCCGGGGCAGTTCGATTTAATAAGTCTGTTGAAAAAAAGAATTCGCAGGTTTCAATTGCACGAGTCATACGACAGTTGACAGTTGACAGTTGACAGTTGACAGTTGTTACCTACTACTAATGACTGATGACTGATGACTGATGACTGATGACTGATGACTGATGACTGATGACATAAGGGTTTGGAGTTTGCCGGCAGTTGCATTATTTTTTGAAACTGGTGTCACACAAATTCGTGAATCTGAAGTTGTTGTGAGTGGGTCGAGGCAAGAATCAACCTTGATTTTTAATTTATGGGTTTTCAATTCCGAATTCTTCGATCGCCACAGTTGCCTGTAGTGCACCCCAATTTTATTATTTAATGATATTCACAAAAATCTCGTCTTGCGGGAAGTGTCCTTAACCCCTCACCTCTATGTTGAGCGTGAAAATAGGAATCCGCAACTTTTAACTGCCCTCTGGATATCTCATAATACATAGGAATAATCGTCCTGATTGTGAGTGGATTTGCCTTTCTTTATGTGTTATTATCGCTCATCTTCCTGTTTTATTTGGTGTGTAAAAACTGTCTGTAGCAGGATACAATAGACAACCAACATCTTCCCCTGTGTTTTTGCTGCCTAGGTGACAGCAACTTTCACATTCTGCCAAGGATATGGCTTTCCTCTCCGGCCCCTGTGTCCCTGACTGATATTCGGGGGGGGAGACAGACAGACAACACAGGCGGGGAAGTGCGAGTGACGCAATTGCTGTACCATTTTAGTGAGACTGGCACTTTTTGGGCAGAGCGCGGCATTTTTTATGCCTCGTCCAGACCAACGCCCAAGGCAATTACTGCGGCGAAACACCGCTATCTTGAGCATCCATCTGTTAATCTTAGCTAGGGATGTACTCTGTGGAAACCGATCGAGCCGCTCGATCGAAGTTTTGAAGCTCTCGATCGCCCGCAGCACAGTATCGCAGCACAATATCGCTGGACAATATCTAGCCCTCCGGCGCAACAGGTAAGGCCTGTTCGCGAGGGGACGGGCTTCCTGATTGCCCAGCACTGCTGAAAGCTGGGTTGTCGGGTTCTGGGACAGGCAGCCAACATCCGACTTGCGATCGCGCCCGGTATTAGTCTAGTAGATACTTGATATTGTCAATTACCGCTAGACGGATAAATTATATTCGATCGGGTATTTCTGCAAGCAGAGAGCGGTACGCTTCCGGGAACCAGACGTTAAAACCTTTTTGATTGTTTTTAATAACTTTCCCGCTACCCACAAATCTAGTATTAAGGGATGGGTTTTCATTGGAAATAAATTTAGTCTAAAATACTGAATATCTCCAATTTACATCAGATAATAGTTAGAGGAAAGTACAAAAAGAATGTGACTGAATCGCATTCATAAACTCTGAGTATAAGTCATACAATTTAATCTCTTAAATTTAAGATTCTCGATGACAAATATTATGATTGGGAGTTGGTCTAAAGTTACATTCTTTTTTTAAAAGTGATATTACATTATCACCAGAAGTGAAATTTCTCAGATGGGCAGATCGGTAACCCGCGTAGAAAAATTAATATAGTGACCTGGAATTGTGAATCCTTCCTTTTTTTCCTCAGCTTCTCACCAACAACAAACTCCCGGACTTTCTGGCTTTTCGATCCGGGTGGCTGCATCAAATGACTTGACGCAACTAGCGGATATTTTGGCCATGAGCTTTCACTCCCGCGAGGGGTTTGTAGAATGGGTGTATCCAGTGTTGCGTTTAGGCATTTACGAAGATTTAAAAAATCGACTCCGTTCTAAAGCAGAACACTATATTTGTCTCGTTGCTGAGCTAGTCTCGCGGGAGTCAGGAATGCAGAATTATCGATCGCACCAAACTCAGTCTATAGCAGGAACAATAGAAATGGCTCTGCGTTCTCGATTCCCTTGGCAAATACCGAATTCCGACTATCCTTACTTGTCAAATTTAGCAGTTCACCCGGAGTATCGGCGGCAGGGAATTGCTCAACAACTGCTCGACAACTGCGAGAATACAGCCCGAGAATGGGGATTTTCGGAGATTTACCTCCACGTTTTGGAAAACAATCACGGGGCGCGACAATTGTACTATCAAGCAGGCTACCGCTTGCAACAAGTGGATTGGCATTGGACTTATTGGCTATTCGGCCAGCCGCGCCGGCTATTTTTACGCAAGCAGATTTCCCTCTCATCAACTAAGTATGGGTAGTGGTGCATAAGCGCCTGCTTTTCGCACGCTCAATCGTTATGGAGAAAGGCTTGTATCAATTGCATCATTCAAGAAAGCAGCACTACCCAATTTCTACCTCCTGCTTCACTTCTAGTTGAACTTGAGCCTCAACAAATAGCGATTCCTTGATAATGAATTGGTTCATCAGGCTTGAGATTGTTCGAGAAATTTTTGTCTCCGAGAGGCGTAAACTGCCAAATCTGCCTCGGTGAATCGGGTTTTTTGCCATGAGGGACGAGACATTAGCCGATCGCACCAAGCTTGAATTTTGGGATATCCGTCTGTGGATACATCAACCCAAGATAGCAGAGGGACGACCGTACCAGCAACGCATTCAGCATATGTTAAGGTGTTGCTACCGAAAAAAGGGCGATCGTCCAACAAACCTTCAAAAAATGTCAGCACAGTATCGACTTTTTCCTTAGCCTTTGCGATTACCTGCGCTTCAGGAATTCCCCAGCCCATTTTTTCACTGCTGAGGGGGTAAAGTGCCGGCCCAAGTTCGTTAATCGTGACCAATTGTACCATTTTCACAATTGCCAAATCTTTCGCATCTTTGGGTAGCATGGCCGGTTCGGGATACTTCGCTTCTAGATAGTCAAGAATTGCCAGAGACTCGACGACGGTGAAACCATCATCGACCAAAACAGGGACGCGATGAAAAGGATTCATTGCGACAAATTCAGGCTCTAAATGATCGCCGTCCAAGTAGATTGTTATTAATTCAAAGTCGAGGTTTTTTTCGATGAGGGCAACCCACACGCGGCTGGAGTTGGTGGAAATGGGAGTATGGTAAAGTTTCATAAATTTTGTGCCTGTTTGTTGAGAGAGTCAGCTTTTGAGGATTGAGTTGCCGATCGGGCTACTGAAAATATTTAGATTTTAGTCAATTTTACACGCACAGGGGGCGATCGTACTTCTGGCACAATCGGACATCATTACCTGTAGTGCGATCGAGCTTGGATAGCATTTGATAACTTACGCTGCTAAACTGGTACAGCACACAGCGGTTGATCGCTTGTCAAGTTTCGAGGCTGTATTATGACCGTTAACTACCGAGTTGCAGCGATCGCTGATATTACGCTTCTTTTAGAACTTGTTAAAGAGTTTCATAAAAAAGAACAATTGGAATTCGACGAAAAAGTCGATCGTGATGTTTTAGCAAATCTTTTGGCTGATGCGTCTTTGGGACAAGTGTGGCTGATTCAGCAAGAAGATGAGGCGATCGGCTATATTATTTTGACGCTGGGTTACAGTTTAGAATACCGAGGCAGGGATGCCTTTATTGACGAGTTTTATATCCGACCCAACTATCGCGGACAAGGCATTGGAACTCAGACTTTAGCATTTGCAGAGGATACCTGCCGAGTTTTGGGAGTCCAAGCTCTTCATCTGGAAGTAGATTTTGAAAATCCCGATGCACAGCGTCTTTATCACAGAGTAGGTTATCAAAGTCATAACCGTTTTCTGATGACTAAAAATTTGGCAGTCTCTGAAGACAAGGATTTGGGCAATTAAGAATGTTCTCACACTCTTGATGGGCTGATTATTGATTGATAGTGACTTCCTGGCGCACAGACGAGGTAATCGCCTCTACTAGAAATAATCGCTCGCTAAGTGACAAATTAAGCGTTAATTTCATTAATTCTTGAAAAGATAATTCTTCTTTTGCATATTCGGAAGAATTATCATTCCGATCTGGCGAAAAAACCTCATCAGAACTTAAAGGCTTGACTGAAGTATTATGCTCTAAACTTTTCTTCATATCTGCGAGTAGAAGCTCTAAAAATTTAATATCGTTCCCTAGATCCGCAGCCTCATCCTCTTCTATATCTTCAATTACCTGCAAACGTTCTTGATAGGCATTGATTTGATGTTCGATCGCTTCTATAATAAACCTTAAATCTTTAAATGATAAATTCATATTGCTTAGCTGTCATTTGATTTATTTTCTCCAAGTTTATCCTCGACCGTTTCACCGTCTCCACTATCGGCTAAATTGTTACTTTCATCTGAAACTTCATAATTATCCATAATTTCAAGCAATAAATGCTTTAAATTCTTATCCGGTGGTCGTTTCTCAAATTCTGCGTGTGTGTAAATCCAAATTAACACAACTTCTTTTTTTGTAATATCTAACAAATAGATAAGTCGCCCCTGTTCAGCGGCTCCCCGAAGCTGAGGCATTTTAAACTCAAGCTTCCAAAATTCCAACCCCTCACGGCTACAGCCTTTGGGCCAAGGTTCTAAATGTCCCAACGGTGGACGGGGACGGGGGTCAACACTCAAAATTCTGAGGAATTTTTGGATTAATTCGACAAATTTCACTAATCCTACCTGATTTTTACGATAGTGATCGCGGATTAGTTTTTGCTGAGTTTTATCAAAGTTCTTCGAGAGCTTGATATGAAATTGCTCTGATTCGTTCACAGGCCTCCTCCGCTGTCATCGCCTCGATAGTTTCTAACTCTTCAAAAGTCTGTTCCAGGGCTTCAGATAGTGCTTTTTGATAAGCAATATCTTCCCGTTCTACTCCACTCAAGATCGCATTAAGAAGACGTTGAAATGCTGCACCGTAAGCTATAAAAGCGTCTTGCTCACCTTTGATTGCAATTGAAAATAAAGAAAAAGCCAAATAAAAACGCCCTAAAAATTCACTAAAAACTCCCTTAATTCCTTGAGGGGGTTCAATTAAGGCATAGGCAAAAATTTTGAGTAATTCTCTAGTCTCAGGGGGAATCTGCTCCCAACGAGCGTCAATTATGACAGCTAAATTGTTTGCTTTTTGAGCCAGTTCCCAAAACCTTGAAGCGCTGGATGTGCGCGGCTGAAATATCTGCCGAATTTCGCTGGGGCTAATTGTAATAGTGGCTGACATTGGCCTGACCTCTTGCGATGCGATCGCTTTACGGATACTCAATCATTCTTAGTATATCAGTCAGGCCATACAAAAATTTAGCTGTCCCCTGGGAGCGACAGCTATTTCTATGAAAAAGGCGGACCCGAAAGCCCGCCCTCTCAAACTATCGATTAATAATCGAAGTCGCCGCCGCCCATGCCGCCGCCGCCGCCAGAAGCAGCGCCTTCTTTGGGTTCAGGCTTGTCAACGACGATGCACTCGGTTGTCAGCACCATGCCGGCAATAGATGCGGCATTTTGCAGAGCAGAACGAGTTACCTTCGCAGGGTCAACGATACCAGCTTCAAACATATCGACAAACTCATTTGTCGCTGCATTGAAACCAACGTTAAACGGCTTTTCTTTGACGCGCTCAGCGATGACAGCGCCATTCAAACCAGCATTTTCAGCAATCCGCTTCAGGGGAGCAGCCAGAGCCCGTGCCACAATCAAAGCACCGGTTAACTCTTCGCCCTTCAGATTGGCATTCGCCCACTCTTCCAATTGAGGAGTTAGGTGAGCCAAAGTTGTACCGCCACCAGGAACGATGCCTTCTTCGACAGCAGCTTTGGTTGCGTTGATCGCATCTTCAAGACGCAGTTTGCGATCCTTCATTTCGGTTTCAGTCGCAGCGCCGACTTTGATGACTGCGACGCCGCCGGCCAATTTAGCCAAACGTTCTTGCAGCTTTTCTTTGTCGTAGGAAGATTCGGTTTCGTCCATTTGACGGCGAATTTGTTCGCAGCGAGATTTGACTGCGACTTCGTTACCTTCGGCAACAATTGTCGTGCTGTCTTTGGTGATGGTGATGCGGCGGGCTTTGCCGATCATGTCCAGCTTGGTGTTTTCCAGTTTCAAACCGGCGTCTTCGGTGATTAGTTGACCGCCGGTCAATACGGCGATATCTTCTAACATGGCTTTGCGTCGATCGCCAAAACCAGGTGCTTTAACAGCAGTTACATTCAACACACCGCGCAGTTTGTTGACAACGAGAGTAGCTAAAGCTTCTTTCTCAATGTCTTCTGCAATGATCAACAGCGGGCGGCCGGAACGAGCTACTTGTTCGAGCACTGGTACTAAGTCTTGTACCAAGCCGATTTTCTTGTCTGTCAGCAAGATGAAGGGTTCTTCTAGAATCGCTTCCATCCGTTCGGTGTCGGTGACGAAGTAGGGAGAAATGTAGCCTTTGTCGAAGCGCATCCCTTCGGTGATTTCGAGTTCGGTGGTCATAGACTTCCCTTCTTCCAGGGAAATTACGCCTTCCTTGCCCACTTTGTCCATTGCATTGGCAATCATTTGGCCGACTTCATCGTCGTTACCAGCAGAGATTGAGCCGACTTGAGCGATGGATTTGGAATCTTCTACTTGTTTGGCGTGTTCGGCAATCTTTTCGACCAAGAAGCCGGTTGCTTTGTCAACACCGCGCTTGAGGGCGATCGCATTTGCACCAGCAGCTACGTTACGCAGACCTTCTTTGACCATTGCGTGAGCCAGAACGGTAGCAGTTGTGGTGCCGTCGCCTGCTGCGTCGTTGGTTTTGGAAGCAGCTTGACGGATCAAGGCAACGCCTGTATTTTCTACGTGGTCTTCGAGTTCGATTTCTTTGGCGATGGTTACGCCGTCATTGACGATTTGAGGAGCTCCGAATTTCTTTTCGAGAACGACGTTACGACCTTTGGGGCCGAGGGTAACGGCGACTGCTTCGGCGAGAATGTCCATACCGCGTTCGAGGGCGCGACGTGCATTTTCGTTGTAGATTATACGCTTAGCCATAGTTTTTGGGGATGAGAGGGTTTGAGATTTTAGATTGGGGATGGATGGCGAGTCATTTGTCTTGTGTCATTAGTTTTTTGGCGGCGTTCGCTTTAAACTAATGACTAATGACTGATGACTGATGACTGATGACTAATGATTAATTAGTTGACGATCGCCAGAATATCTTTTTCGGCCAACAAGACGTATTCGTCAGTGCCGAGTTTGATGTCGGTACCGGCATACTTCGAGTAGAGAACTTTGTCGCCGACTTTGACTTCCATTTCAACGCGCTTGCCGTCGTCGTTGCGCTTGCCGGGGCCCACGGCCGCGACTTCGCCTACTTGGGGCTTTTCCTTAGCTGTGTCGGGTAGAAGGATGCCGCCGGCGGTTTTTTCTTCGCTAGCGCTTACTTTCACGAACACGCGCTCGCCTAGCGGTTTAACGGTAGAAACACTCAGTGATACTGCTGCCATAAATAAATCTCCAGATTACAGATCCTAGTCAGTTAGCCGTCAGTGGTCGCGATGAAAGCAACGGCTGACTGCTTACACTGACATATTAGCACTCTCGACTCCTGAGTGCTAATTTAGCTTTAGTAAGGGGCGATCGCAACTTATCTGTCTGTACGGGTTCCCGAACCGAGGATGAGTGGGGGAATGGGAGAGTGGGAGAGTGGGAGAGTGGGAGAGTGGGAGAGTGGGAGAGTGGGAGAGTGGGAGAGTGGGAGAGTGGTGATGAGTTTCGATCGCTAATTAATTATTATTAACGAATGAATAAAATATCTGAAAATAACAACGATGAATCTTGCAGCCAAGGCTTGAGCGCTTGCGTCCAAAGCCTGGGAATAGAGCGAATTGAACGGCATATTTTTATCTGTGCCGACCAAACCGTGCCCAAGTGTTGCGATCGAGAAAGCAGTCTGGTGGCTTGGAATTACTTAAAAAAACGCTTGCAAGAATTGGGGTTGGACAAGCCAAAAGCCGATCGGCAAACCTGCATTTTTCGGACTAAAGCTAACTGCCTGCAAGTGTGCGCGTCTGGCCCGATTATGGTAGTCTACCCAGACGGAGTGTGGTATCGCGATGTTACTCCCCTCGTCATGGAGAGAATTATTCAGGAACATCTGATCGGCTCACAGGTGGTTGAAGAATACGCTTTTTTGACTCATCCTTTGCCGGAGCCTGCTGAGGCGAAAGCAGATATTTAACTATAGCGCGGTGAAAAAGCACAGCAGGATAAGTAAGGTGTTAGGTTTAAGACGGTAAAGTAGAGAGCGTGAGCGCGTTGGGCGATCGCACCTGCGGATCGATCGAACAACTGTACTCTCCTACCTGTTTCTGGTAGTCTTGCTTGTCGCTGTGTGTTTTTTTAAGAGGTGTATCGAAGCAGTTCGATCGCCCTCTGGCGAGAGTTTGCCGAAAAGTTTCTCAGTAGCAGACATCCGGCAGTTTGCCAAACTACACTAGAAATAGTTAAATACGTAAGTAGGGAGCCTGCTTAAATTTCTCTATATCAGAAGTATCATTTAAAACCGGGGCATCAACTTGCAATTGAACCGATCGAGATTAAATATTTAACTTGGGCTAGGGAGCGTGAGTCTTCCATCAATCAAGGCCGATCGTGACAGGCGATCGTCCATTACAGGTTTTGGCTCCGTTCCAGGTCGCAAGACATTCACAAACGGGCATCGAACACTGGGAGAGGAAGCGGTAATACCCGCCCCGCTTTCCCCTCACCGCCATCCCTTCACCCCACCGCCGTCCTCAACCCCCAACTTTCCCGGGCTGACACTGGACTGACGGAAAAAACAGGAGTGAAAAACAAGGAATTGTGCGGGATACTCTAGCGGGAAGAAACATGAAGGACAATAATTCAGGAGAGCAAAAACGGCTGATGCTGGTTGACGACGACCCGAACTTGATCTTGCTAGTCAAGGATTACTTAGAGTTTCGGGGCTACAACGTCATCACAGCAGAAAACGGCAGACACGCTCTAGAAAAACTCGAACAAGAAGTCCCCGATTTGATCATCTGTGATGTGATGATGCCAGAAATGGACGGGTACACTTTAGTCAAACACATCAGAGAAGACCCGCGCACGAGCTGGATTCCGGTTCTTTTCTTGTCCGCCAAAGGTCAAAGTTCCGATCGAGTAAAAGGCTTGAGCACTGGAGCTGATGTTTATATAGTTAAGCCTTTTGAGCCCGAAGAACTGGTAGCCCAAGTAGAATCTTCTCTGAAAGCAGCATCCCGCTTGATTCGTCACTCAAATCCAGGTATAGAGAGCGGCCCGAAAATTAAGGCGCGCCGCAATGTCGAATTGACTCCCACTGAGTTAAAGGTGGTACAGTTGCTAGCGCAGGGTATGGCAAACCGCCAGATCGCAGACGTGATGAATGTCAGCCAGCGCACTATAGAGAGCCACGTTAGCAATATGCTGGGCAAAACAGGTCTGCATAACCGGACAGAGCTAGCTCGCTGGGCCCTGGAAAGCAAAAAGGCTTGAGTTTAGGCTCTAGCGCTGTGAAATTAGGGGAGAAAAAGATACTGCAATCCGATTCGGTATGCTTGCTGGGCGATAGGGTGGTTGGCGTGGTAGTTTCGATCCCCATTAAGCTTGACCGAAAAACGAGGCGCAAGCCCCGTCCTTTTAAGGCTGGGGTCTAGCCGATTAGCGACTTCAGTCGCCTTGGAGCGAGTGCGCGGCTTCAGCCACA